>NZ_AEIQ01000063.1:0-10320 GCF_000152185.1 Dermacoccus sp. Ellin185
GCGCCGCCCGACGTAGAGCTCCTCGAGGCGCGCGGCGTCACCCGCGGCCGGGTCGCGCCAGTCGATGCGGCCGAAGAAGAGCGTCGTCGACGGGTCGTCGGTCAGCGCCGCGACGCGGCGGGCGAGCGTCGCCCCGAGCGCCTCGCCGCTGACGGCGTCGCTGGCCCGCGACGCGTCGAGCGAGGCGGCCGAATCGCGCATGCGCGCGAGTTGGGCGCGTGCGGCGGCGAGGTGCGCGCGTTCGTGGTCGAGGACGGGGTCGAGCGCAGGCTCGAGCACGGGAGCGGGCAAGGCGAACCACCTTCGGGGGCAGTGGAGGCAGAATCCCTCACTCTACGCCTGGCACCCGTTGCGGGGAGCGCTCAATTCTTGACGTCGGACTGAGCTCCCAGCGTCACCGAGACCTCCTGCTGGCGACCGTCGCGGATGATCGTCAGCTTGACGGCGCTGCCGACGGTACGCGAGCGCACCTGACCGACGAGCGCGTTGGGCGAGGTGACGGGTTCGCCGTCGATCGCGGTGATCGCGTCGTCCTTGCGCAGCCCCGCCTTGGCGGCGCCGCTGCCGGGGGCGACGGACGCGACCTTCGCCGCCGTCAGCGTCGCGTTGCCGCTCTTGACCTCCGTCGGCGACGTGCCGATGCCGAGCAGCGCGTGCTCGGCCTTGCCCTTGGCGATGAGCTGGCCCGAGATGTTCTTCACGACGTTGCTCGGGATGGCGAAGCCGATGCCGATGTTGCCGCTCTGGCCGCCCGAGGCGCCGTTCGACAGCGACGCGATCGAGGAGTTGATGCCGATCAGCTTGCCGCTGCCGTTGACGAGCGCGCCACCCGAGTTGCCCGGGTTGATCGCGGCGCTCGTCTGGATCGCGTTCGTCACGACGGTCGAGGTCGACGTCGAGGAGCTGTCGGAGTCGCTCTCGCTCGTCGTCACCGGCCGGTCGAGGGCGGAGACGATGCCCGTCGTCACGGTGCCGGCGAGGCCGAGGGGGTTGCCGACAGCCATGACGGGCTGACCGACGACGAGCTTGCTGTCGTCGGCCATCTCGACGGGGTGCAGGTCCGGGACGTCCTTGATGCGGATGACGGCGAGGTCGGTGGACGGGTCGGTGCCGACGACGCTCGCTGGGTAGGTGCGGTTGTTGTTGAGCGTGACGGTGACGGTCGCGTTCGACCCGGCGCCGCTGACGACGTGGTTGTTCGTCACGATGTTGCCGCTCTTGTCGAGCACGACGCCGGAGCCCTCGCCGCCGCTGGAGCCGGAGCTGACGTCGATCGAGACGACGCTCGGGTTGACCTTCGCGGCCGTCGCCGACCAGTTGATCGCGCCGGCGTCGGCGAAGTCGGCCGGGTCGGCCTTGATGACCGTCGAGTTGCCGCCGCCCGAGACGGCGCCGGTGTCGTCGCGCTGGACGACGGCGTACGTCCCGGCTGATGCGAGGGCCGCCGCGAGGAGCGAGGCCGCACCGATCTGCGCGAGGCCGCGCCCGCCGCGTCCCGAACGCCCGCCACCGGCAGGCTGCGAGCCGACGCCGTACGCCGCTCCCGGCTGCTCGTATCCCGGCTGAGCCCACGGCTGCTGATACCCGGGCTGCGGCTGGTACCCGGGCTTCGGCTGGTACCCGGGCTGAGGCCCGGACGTCGGCGCGGGGGCGGACGCCGGCATCGCACCGGCGGGCGGGGCGTCGAGGCGGGCCGGTTCGGAGCGGATCACCTGCGTGTCGTCAGGGCGTGGAGCCTGGCCCGGCAGCTGGTGACGGCGGGCGCCGTCCGGTCGCTCGTCGGGGTTCGGGGCGCTGTCGGGCGTCTCGGTCATGGCACTGCTCCTGGTCTCGGATCGGCGCTGACGCGGGCTGCGTCGGTCGATGCGCTGAGGGGGCCTCTCGGGTCACGAGAGTAGTCAGTCGAGGCTATTCGACGTCATCAGTCTCGTCGGCAACGTGATGCGAGCTGTGCTGCGCCTGTGAATCCGGCGCGGCGAGCGGCAGACTGACGACGAACGTCGCGCCCCCGCCGGGGGTTTCGCGCACGCTCACCTCACCGTCGTGGGCGGCGACGATCGCGGCGACGATCGACAGGCCGAGGCCGGTGCTGCCGCTCGCGCGGTTGCGGGCGACGTCGGCACGGTAGAAGCGTTCGAAGATGCGGCCACGCATGTCGGCGGGGATGCCGGGGCCGTGGTCGGCGACCTCGACGACGGCGCGCCCGTCGACCGCACCGACGCCGACCTCGATGGGTTCGGTGCCCGGAGCGTAGCGTTCGGCGTTGCTCACGAGGTTCGTCATCACCTGGCGCAGGCGCTGCTCGTCTGCGCTGATGATGACGGGGCCCAGGCCGCCGCCGAGCCCGTGCAGTGCGAAGCGGCGCTCGCCGTCCCCGCGGGCCTCTGCGTCGCTCACGGCGTCCGCGGCGATGACGGTGAGGTCGACGTCGTGGTGGCGTCGCGGCGTGCCGGGCGCGGTGGCCCCGATCGTCGCGGCGCGCTGCTCCGTCTCGAGGCGAGAGAGCAGGAGCAGGTCATCGACCATGGCGCTCATGCGTTTCGCCTCGTCCTCGATGCGGCGGAAGGCGGCGGCGACGTCGTCGGGGTCGCTCACCGCGCCCTGACGGTACAGCTCGGCGTAGCCGCGGACGGTGGCGAGGGGAGTGCGCAGCTCGTGCGAGGCGTCTGCGACGAAGGAGCGCATGCTCTCCTCGCTGCGGTCCTTGATCTCCATCGAGCGTTCGACCTGGCTGAGCATGACGTTGAGCGAGCGCGCAAGGCTCTCCATCTCGTCGGCGGAGTCGGGGTTGGGGACGCGGCGTGTCAGGTCGCCCGCGGCGATGGCGGCGGCGGTGTCCTCGATGGCTCGTAGTGGTCGCATCGCCCGCCGCACCGCCCACAGCGCCGCGAGCGTCGCGAACAGCAGTGCGATTGCGCTGACGCCGATGGTGAGCACCTGCATGCGTCGCACGACGGTGTCGACGTTCGCCATGCTGACGGCGACGGCGTACGGCTCGCCGGTGGTCTCGTCGATGCCTTCGACGACGCGCCACGACACGGTGCTCTCGCCCTGCGAGTGGACGGTGTAGGGGTGCCCGCCGTGCGCGATGGCGCTGGCCTTCGTCACGTCGGGGAAGTCGGGGCGGGGCCCCGTGGCGGGGACGAAGTCGTTCGTCTCCTGCGCGCCGACGATGCGGACGGCATACACGTTGACGGGCACGGCGCTCGTCACGCGCGCGTGCTCGGCCTGTTGCTGGATCGTCGAGGCGACGAGGGTGGGCGCGGCGGCGACGAGGTCGGCGTCCTCGCGTTGGACGAGGTAGCTCTGCAGCTGCCAGGACCCGGCAGTGCCGACGACGAACATCGCTGCGCCGAGCAGGCCGGCGAGGACGGCGACGATGCGGGCGCGCAGCGGCCAGCGGTGGACGCCGCGCCGCAGTCGCAGGTACTGCTGGCGCAGCGTGTAGCCGTCGGGGGAGACCAGGGGGATCGCCTACGTCAGCGCGGTTCGCGCAACACGTATCCGACGCCGCGCTTGGTGTGGATGAGCGGTTCGAGACCGTCGACGTCGATCTTGCGGCGCAGGTAGGAGATGTACGACTCGACGATGCCGGCCTCACCGCGGAAGTCGTAGTCCCACACGTGGTCGAGGATCTGGGCCTTGCTCACGACGCGACCGGCGTTGAGCATGAGGTAGCGCAGCAGCTTGAACTCGGTGGGGGAGACGTCGATGACGCGGCCCGCGCGGCGCACCTCGTGGCTGTCGTCGTCGAGCTCGAGGTCGCCGACGGTGACGGTGGGGCCGTCCGAGTCGTCGGCCTTCGTGCGGCGAAGGACGGCGCGGATGCGCGCGACGACCTCTTCGAGGCTGAACGGCTTCGTGATGTAGTCGTCGCCGCCGACGGTGAGGCCCTTGACGGTGTCGTCGACGGAGTCGCGCGCGGTGAGGAAGACGATCGGCAGTTCGCGTCCGCCCTCGCGCAGGCGGCTCGTGACGGCGAAGCCGTCCATGTCGGGAAGCATGACGTCGAGCACGGCGAGGTCGAACTCCTGCGTCGCGGCGAGGGCGAGCCCTTCGCTGCCGGTGCCGGCGACGGAGACGTCGAAACCGGCGAACTTCATGCTCGTGGCGAGCAGTTCGCGGATGTTGGTGTCGTCCTCGACGATGAGGATGCGTGCTTCGGGCGTGCTCATGCCTGTCATTCTCGCCCGCCCGACTGGACGTTCGCTGGAAGTCGGCTGGAGAAGGTGTCCCCTACGATGGGACGGCACGCAGCGGCACGCACCCGATCCTGATGGAGAGAAGGCACGTCATGGGGCTCAAGTTCTACGCCGATCGCGGTTCGCGCCGCACCCGTCAGATCGTGGCCGACGTGGCCCTCGCGCTGTGGTGCGTCCTCGCGATCTGGGCGGGCACCGTCGTTCACGACCGGGCGCTCGTGGCGCAGAGCGGCGCGCAGAAGCTCGAGCACGGCAGCTCCAGCCTGGCGCTCGACATGACGGACGCGGCGAATGCCGTCGCGAAGGTCCCGTTCGTCGGTTCCGAGGTGCGCACCCCGTTCGACAAGGCCGCCGGCACGGCGACGGACATGGCCGGCTCGGGGCACGACCTCGCGACGGGGCTGGGCCGCTTCGCCGTCCTGCTCGGGGTCCTGACGGCGGCGCTGCCGATCGTCCTCGCGCTCGTGCCGTGGCTGCTGACGCGCCTGCGCTACGCCGTCACCGCGGGGCGCCTCGCCCGCCTGCGTTCCATGCCGGGCGGACGCCGGTTGCTCGCGCTCGAAGCGCTGACGAGCGCCTCGCCACGTGCGCTCGCCGCCATCGACGACGACGTCGCCCGCGCCTGGCAGGACGACGACCCCGAGGCGACGCGCAAGCTCGCCGACCTCTCGCTCGCGACGTACGGGCTGCGGCTCAGGGACGACGTGCTCGAGGAGGACGTGCTCGACGGCTGCGCGACCGGCGCCGAAGAATGATCGAAAAGGAATATTCCGGACGGGGCAGGTGTTGACGAGACTGCCGTCAGCCATGTCGTCCTGAGGAGTCACCACGAGCCCCACCTTCGCCTCGTTGTCCATCCGCAACTATCGCCTCTACGCGAGCGGCGCGCTCGTGTCGAACGTCGGCACGTGGATCGGGCGCGTGACGCAGGACTGGGTCGTCCTCACCGAACTGACGCACCACGACGCCGCCGCGCTCGGCGCGATCACCGCGACGCAGTTCGCGCCCGTCGTCCTTCTCGCCCCGTTCGCCGGATCCCTCGCGGACGCCTACCCCAAGCGGCGTCTGCTCATGCTGAGCCAGAGCGCGCTCGCGGTGACGTCGCTCGTGCTCGCGAGGCTGCTGCTGACGGGCTCGGCGACGCTCGCGAGCGTCTTCGGCATCGCCCTCGTGCAGGGCATCGCGACGGCCCTCGACAACCCGACGCGTCAGGCGTTCGTCTCCGAACTCGTGCCCGAGGGGCACCTGACGAACGCCGTCGGTCTCAACTCGGCGTCGTTCAACGCGGCGCGCCTCATCGGCCCCGGCGTCGCGGGTCTGCTCATCGCGGGCATCGGCACGGGCTGGGCGATGGTGCTCAACGCGGCGTCGTTCGTCGCCGTCCTCGCCGCGCTGCTCGCGATGAATCCGCGCGAACTACGGCCGGCGCCCCGACGGCGTGGCCGCGGCGGGGTGCGCGAAGGTTTCGCCTACGTGAGTCGGCGGCGCGACCTGCAGCTCATCATGGGTCTCGTGTTCATGCTCGGCACGTTCGGCATGAACTTCCAGATCACGACGGCGCTCATGGCGACGAGCGTCTTCCACGCCGACGCGCGCGCCTACGGCATCATCTCGTCGGTGATGGCGGTGGGGTCGCTGGCCGCGGCGCTGCTCGCGGCCCGGCGCAAGTCGCCGTCACTGCGGCTTCTGCTCGCGGCGCTCGCCGGGTTCACGGTGTTCTCCGCACTCGCCGCGATGGCGCCGAACGTGTGGCTGTTCGGCGCGTTCCTCGTGCCCGTCGGGTTGTGTGCGCTGACGGCGTTGACGACGGCGAACGCGAGCGTCCAGCTCTCCGTCGACCCGCAGCTGCGCGGGCGCGTCATGGCGCTCTACATGGCGATCCTCATGGGCGGCACGCCCGTCGGCGCGCCGCTCATCGGGTGGATCGGCAACACCTTCGGCGCCCGCGCGACGATCGCGGTCGGCAGCGTCGCGGTCGGCGTCGCGACGCTCGTCGCCGGCCTCACCCTGATGCGGGTGCGGCACTACGCGGCGCGCGACGTCATCGCGATGCGGCCCACCCATCTCGCGGTGAGAGAATCGGCGACATGACCCCGAAGACCCGCCGACTCATCGTCATCATCGCCCTCGCCGCGTTCGTGCTCGTGCCGCTCGTGGCGCAGCTCGCGAACTGAGGCCCGGCCCTTCGGGTATGTGGCTCAGGGGCGCGAGCCGTCGCTGACGGCCTGCGCGCGGCGGCGACGCTGCAGCTGGTCGACCTCCTCGACGACGATCCGACGCAGTGCCCCCGGCGCGTCGGGATGCGAGGCGAGCCAGGCTTCTGCGGCTTCGGTGTTCGGCTGGGTGTCGAACAGAACGCGCACGAGGCGTGAGGCGATGACCTGGCTGCGCTCGCGCCACCACGTCTCGAGGTGATCGAGGTAGCTGTCGGCGTACGCGCCGGCCAGCTCGACGCTCGCGGGGTGGGTGAGCCCGGCGACGAGCGCGGCGACCTGCTCGTTCGTCAGCGACGCGTCGTCGACGCGCTGCCACGCGGCCTGCTTGGTGTCGTCGAGGCCGAGAGCTGCCGTCGCGCCGAGCGCCTGGGCCGCGCCGCGCTGCGTCGTGTCGCGCGTGCGTTCATCTGCGAGGCGGGCGTCGACGTCGCGACGGGCGTCGTCGTCACGGGTGTGCGCCGCGAGTGAGGTGAGGACGCTCCAGCGCTCGTCCTGGTCGGGCTCGAACGGGGTGTGCGCGTCGAGCAGGGCGCGCAGTTCATCGTCGACGCTCGGGGCGAGGGCCGCGACGAGGAGGGCCAGTCGGCGCCACACGCCCGGAAGATCGGTGCCCGTCGATGCGTCGGCCCGGTCGATCGCGACACGCCAGAACGCCTGCGCCCAGTCGGCGCGCGAGGCGGCGTCGGGCAGGTAGGACGTGATCGCGGCGATCGCGAACCGTCCCGCGCCGTCGACGATCGTCGCCGACGGTTCGTCCGCGAGCTGGGTCAGCCCGGCGCGCACGAACGTCTCGGCGGGCAGGCGCGCATCACGCGTGGCCTGCCACAGCTGCCCCCACGCCGTGGCGCGATGCGTCGCCGAGGCGAGGTGGCAGAGCTGCGTCGCGAACAGCTCGAGCGTCTCGGTGCTCGGCGCGATCTTCGCGTACGTCCAGTCCTCGTCGTCGACGAGGACGACCGCGCCACGCAGTTCGCCCGGCAGCTCGAGCGTGTCGCTCTCGCCTTCGAGGTCGAGCCACGCGTCGCCGGCGGCGTGCCAGGCGGCGGCTTCGGAGGCGTCGGGCGCCTCGACGTCGAATGCGGTGGCGTGGAAGCGGTGCGGGCGCGTGCGGTCGCCGCGGCGCGTGATGACGCCGCCGGCCACCTCGAGCGTGTCGGGGCCCGACGTCTGCAGCCAGGCCTGCGCCCACGCCGTCATGTCGCGTCCGCTCGCCTCGCCGAGGGCGTCGAGGAAGTCGTCGAGGGTCGCGTTCGTGAAGGCGTGACGTTCGAAGTACAGCGCCGCGCCCTCGTAGAACGCGTCCTCACCGGCGTACGCGACGAGCTGGCGCAGCACGGAGGCGCCCTTCGCGTAGGTGATGCCGTCGAAGTTGGCGCGCGCGGCTTCGACGTCGGGGATGTCGGCGACGATGGGGTGCGTCGTCGGCAGCTGGTCGGCGGAGTACGCCCACGCCTTGCGGCCCAGCCCGAACGTGGCCCACGCGTCGTCGAACTCGGTGACTTCGGACGCGGCCTGCGCGCCGATGAAGTCGGCGAACGATTCCTTGAGCCACAGGTCGTCCCACCACGGCATCGTGACGAGGTCGCCGAACCACATGTGCGCCATCTCGTGCAGCAGCGTCGTGGCGAGCGCTTCGCGTTCGCTGCGGGTCGCGTCGCCGCGCTTGAGGTAGTTCTCGTTGAACGTGACGAGGCCCGGGTTCTCCATCGCGCCGATGTTGTACTCGGGCACGAAGATCTGGTCGTAGGTGCCCCAGGGGTAGCTGCAGCCGAACTTGCGCTCGCACCACGGCAGCCCGGCCTTCGTCCAGCGCAGCATGTCCGCGCTGGGCAGGCTCGCGCGCATCGCCGGGCGGCACATGATCGACAGCGGCACGCGGCGTCCGTCGCTCAGCACCGCCTCGTCCTCGACCAGCGCGTATGGGCCCGCGATGACGCAGACGATGTACGTCGACTGCGGCATCGTCGGTGTGAACGTCGTGAGGGTGAGGTCGGTGGTGGTGTTGCCGTGCGTCTCGTCGCTCGCGGCGGCCGGTTCGGCGCTCTCGGGTGCGCCGTTGCTGCGCACGAGCCAGTGCGACGGGGCGGTGACGCTGATCGCGAAGTGTGTCTTGAGGTCGGGCTGGTCGAAGCAGGCGAAGACGCGGCGGGCGTCGGTCGGTTCGAAGTGGGTGAACAGGTACGTCTCGCCGTCCTGCGGGTCGCGGAAGCGGTGCAGGCCTTCGCCGGTGTGGCTGTAGTGGCACTCGGCGATGACGGTGACGACGTGCTCGCGCCCCGGCGTCAGGCCGCGGACGGTGACGAGAGAATCCTCGAAGCTCGTGGCGTTCGCGTCGAGTTCGACGCCGTCGAGCAGAACGCATGGGGCGGCATCGGCGACGAGGTCGATCGACACCGCACCTTCGGTGCAGGTGAGGCGCAGTGTCGACGTCGAGGTGAACGTCGCGGCCTCCGTCGGCGCGCCCGTCAGATCCAGGTGAATGGATTGGTCGCTCAATGTCACTGTGCGAGAACGGTGCTGGGCGGTTTCGCGAGTGAGGTT
Source organism: Dermacoccus sp. Ellin185 (assembly GCF_000152185.1). Classification (NCBI taxonomy): domain Bacteria; kingdom Bacillati; phylum Actinomycetota; class Actinomycetes; order Micrococcales; family Dermacoccaceae; genus Dermacoccus; species Dermacoccus sp. Ellin185. The sequence continues at coordinate 8,960 of NZ_AEIQ01000063.1, forward strand.
GTGAGCGAGGGGCACGCGGTGGGCCTTTCGTTGGAGCGGCCTGAGGTGACGGTGGCGTCAGAGCCGTTCGATGACGTGGTCGATGCAGTGGGTGAGCGCCGCCACATCGGTGGGTTCCACGGCAGGGTACATGCCGACGCGCAGCTGATTGCGTCCCAGCTTCCGGTAGGGCTCGACGTCGACGATGCCGTTGGCGCGCAGCGTCGCCGCGATCGCCGCCGCGTCGATGGCGTCGTCGAAGTCGATCGTGCCGACGACGAGGGAGCGGTGCGCCGGGTCAGTGACGAACGGTGTCGCGTGCGGGTGCGCGTCCGCCCACGTGTAGAGGGCCTTCGATGAGGCGCGGGTACGTTCGACGGCGAAGTCGAGGCCGCCGTTCGCGTTGAACCAGTCGAGTTGCGCCTTCATGAGGACGTACGTCGCGAGCGCCGGCGTGTTGTACGTCTGCGCCTGACGGCTGTTCGTGATGGCGGCGTCGAGGTCGAGGAACGGTGGGATCCAGCGGCCCGACGCCTTGATGCGCGCGACCCGCTCGATCGCGGCGGGGGACATGAACGCGAACCACAGGCCCCCGTCGCTCGCGAACGATTTCTGCGGCGCGAAGTAGTAGACGTCGCACTCGGTCAGGTCGACGGGCAGGCCGCCCGCGGCGGACGTGCCGTCGATGAGGACGAGCGTGTCGTCGTCGGTGTTTGCCGGGCGCGTGACGGGCGCCATCGCGCCTGTCGACGTCTCGTTGTGCGCCCACGCGTAAGTGTCGATGCCGGGCTTCGGCTGCGCCTCGGCGACGCTGCCCGCCGGGGCTTCGACAATGTCGGGCGCCTCGAGGAACGGCGCCGTCGCGGACGTCGCGAACTTGGCGGTGAACTCGCCGAAGACGAGGTTCTGCTGGCGGTGTTCGATCAGGCTGAACGCGGCCACGTCCCAGAACGCGTTCGACCCGCCGAGACCCATCACCGTCTCGTAGCCGTCAGGCAGGTCGTACATCTGCGCGAGGCCCTCTTGCACCTCGCGTACGAGGTTCTTCACCGGCGCCTGACGGTGTGACGTGCCGAGCAGCGGAGTTGCACCCTCGCCTGCAGCGGCGAGCGCTGCGAGTGCGTCGGGGCGGATCTTGCTCGGGCCGGCACCGAAGCGTCCGTCGCTCGGCTTGAGAGCGTCGGGGATGACGATGGCGGGGCTCTTCGCGTCATTGCTCTTCGCGTCAGTCACGTTGTCGACTCTAGGACGGGCGCTGCAGCCCGCGCCGCCCGTTTCGCATGGCGGGTACCGTTTCCGCAGGGCGGGTCGTGGGCTGGGCGCGGCCGAAATGGCGAGTCGACGGGGCCGTCCCGCGCGGGCCCGTCCCGCGCGGGCGCGGG
>NZ_AEIQ01000062.1:0-15541 GCF_000152185.1 Dermacoccus sp. Ellin185
GTTGAACCTGCCCAGTACGTCAGCCTGGCCTACACCGACACACTGGCCGAGCACGGCGTCGCGCCTTCGGTGGGGACAGTGGGCGATTCGTACGACAACGCCTTGGCTGAGACGGTCAACGGGTTGTACAAGGCCGAACTGATCTACTCACGCACGACATGGCCGTCGACGTCGGCGGTCGAGTTGGCGACATCGGAGTGGGTGACCTGGTGGAACCACCAGCGCCTGCACGAAGCACTCGGCTACCGCACGCCGGTCCAGGTCGAAGCGTCCTACGATCAATCCCAGACGAGAACCCTCGTCACCACATAAGCGCGGAACGAAACCCAGGGCGCTTCAGTGCTGGGTCATGCTCGTTCTCGTTCCTGGTGGTGGTGTGCCGGGACGTGCCCCTCGGCGACGGAGTGCTCGGCCTGGAAGATCGCGTCGGTCACGAGCTGTGAGGCGTGCTCGTTCTCCAGTCGGTAGAAGACCCGCTGGCCCTCCTGCCGGGTGGACACGATCCGAGCCATGCGCAGCCTCGCCAGGTGCTGGGAGACCGCGGCGGGCGACTTGTCGACGATGTCGGCGAGATGGTTGACCGACAGCTCGTCGCTGGCGCGCAGGGCCAGGATGATCCGTACCCGGGTCGCGTCGGCGAGCAGACCGAACACCTCGACCGCAAGCTCCACGTACTGGCTGTCCGGGTCCAATCCGCATCTCTGCTTATCTGCGTCCATACGCAGATTATTGCAGGTGCCGGATCGCTCCGTCTACTTCGGAACGCCGCGACGGCTCGGGGGCGCGGAGGCGCGGTCGCCGCGCCCCCGAACGTTCGTCGGATCAGGACGTCTGGTAGGCGATCGCCGTCATCATCCCGGCCTCGCCGTGGTAGACGTTGTGGCAGTGCGTGAGCCACCGTCCGGGGTTGTCGGCGTCGAACTCGACGCGGAGCGTCTTGCCGGGCAGGACGATCGAGGTGTCCTTGCGGGGCCCGCCTCCGGGATGCTGGTAGGTGTGGCCGTGCAGGTGCATCGGATGCCACATCTTGGTCGAGTTCTTGAACTCCAGCGCGACGCGCTCGCCCTCCTTGAGGCCGAGGGCGTCGCGCATGGGCTGCTCCATGTCCATGCGCTTGCCGTTGATCGCCCAGTCGTACTTCTCCATGCCCCCGGTCAGCTCGAGGACGAGTGTGCGGTCGGCGGCGCGCTGGGGCAGGGCGACCGCATCGATGGCCTTGAGGTCGGCCGCGGTGGCGGGAGCCTTCGTCTGCGGGAGCTTCGCGTCCTTGGCCGGGGCGCTGCCGGATCCGGTGCGCAGGACGGCGACGGCCTGGTCCTGCTTCCCAAGGGCCTCGGCGACGACGGCGAACGCGCCGTCGCCGGCGGTGATGACGGCGTCGTAGCGCTCGCCCATGCCGAGCACGACGCTCTCGGCCTCGAACGGCTGGATCGGGTAGCCGTCGGTGTGGGTGATGGTGAGCGGGTGCTCGGCGACGCCGAACCGGAAGGCGGTGTCGCCGCCGGCGTTGATGATCCGCAGTCTGATCTTCTGGCCCGGCTTCGCGGTGAAGGTCTCCGGGTCGGCCGCTGGCCTGCCGTTGATCAGGTAGAGCGGATAGTAGACGTCGCCGGCGTCGCCGCCGAGCAGCGGCGAGGTCGCCCCCATCAGGGTGTTGCCCATCCGCATCGGCCCCATGTCCATTCCGCCGTGGTCCATCATGCCCTTGCCGAGTTCCTTCATCACCTGGTCGGGCGTCGCGATGACGCCGTCGAGCCAGTCGTCCAGGACGATGATCCACTCCTGGTCGTAGTCGCCCTTCTCGTTCGGGTCGTCGATGATCAGCGGGGCGTACAGGCCGCGGTCCTGCTGGACGCCGACGTGCGGGTGGAACCAGTAGGTCCCGGCGTGCGGGAGCACGAACTCGTAGGAGAACGCGCCGCCTGGCTCGACCGGCTTCTGCGTCAGGTTCGGCACGCCGTCCATGTCGTTGCGCAGTGCCAGGCCGTGCCAGTGCACGGTGGTCGGGTCGGGTAGATCGTTGGTCAGGGCGACCTTCAGGGTGTCGCCGATGTTGCCGCGGATCGGCTCGGTCGCCGACGCGCCGGTGAACGCCCAGGTCTTCGCCTCCTTCCCGGCCAGGTCCACGGTGGTCGGCTCGGCGGTCAGCGCACGCTGCACGGTTGTGCCGGTGCGGCGGCGCTTGGATTCGGCCTTCTCGACGGCGGCGCTGTCGGGCCCGACGAACGAGGTCGTCTTGCTGGTGGAGGTGCAGCCGGCGAGGCCTGCGGCGGTGAGGGTCAGTGCGCCGGCGGCGAGGAACTGGCGGCGGTTCAGGTCGGTGTGCATGGTTGAACGGTGTCCTTCTGTGTCGATGGTGAGCGGTGCCACGGGCATCGGCCTGGACGCGCTCGACGACCACGGGTGATCGGATGCGCAGGCTCGAGGGCTCTCGGGAGAGGGGTCAGCGCCATCTGGGCGCGATGCCGTCGCAGATGCAGGGCAGGCGCATGGGCATGCCCCGATGGGCAGGAGCGCCGCTGGGGGGCGCTCCCCGCTGCTCACGTTCGATAGATCGACAGTTCCAGGTGCGACAGCGCTAATCGGCGGGGCGTCTGGAGAGGCGGCACCGGCTCGGGCGCGCGGCCGAGCTCGGGCAGGGTCGCGGCGAGCGGGGCCGGAAGGACGGGGATGCTCTTGCCGGTCGGCCCGGGGACGCAGGTGGAGCCTGAGCCGCTGCTCATGGCACCCGCGCAGCCGCCGGAGCCGTGGACCATGCCATGCGATCCGGACGTCGACGACGAGGGGGCGACGGCCGCCTCTGCGGTCAGAGCTGGCGTCGCCGGGGCGGAATGCTTCATCGAGGCCATGGGGGCGCTCATGGCCGTGGCCCCGGCACCGTTGGCCAGCGAGTGCATTCCGAGGAGGCCGGCGATCAGCAGGGCCGCGAGGACGAGGAGCTGCAGCCGGTGCCGGCTGCGGCGGGGTTCGTCGGTCGCGGTCTCCACGCTGCACAGCATACCCCGGTGGCGTATCCCGTCTCCAAGGGAGGATCCGTCGGCGAGGCGCACCCCCCGCGTTGCGGGAATACCCGGCAGGGGTATACGGTTACTCGTACGCGGTACCCACTGGGGGTATCTCTGCTGAGGAGGCATTCGATGGCTGCGAACGAGTACCAGGTGACGGGCATGACCTGCGGGCACTGCGAGATGTCGGTCCGCGAGGAGGTCAGCGGGATCCCCGGCGTCGAGGACGTCGAGGTCAGCGCGCAGACCGGCAAGCTCGTCGTGTCGGGCTCCGGCGAGATCGACGACGCGAAGGTCCTGGCCGCCGTCGAGGAGGCCGGCTACACGGCCGTGCGCGCCTGACGACACCACCACCAGCGCGGCTCACGCTCCCCGTCGACCCCGACGGCGGCGGGGGCGGAGCGCGCACCACTGACCGCATCGGCGACATGACCGCCCCTGCGCACGAACCGGACGTCTCAAAGCCCGGAGAAGAAAGGACGCAGAGGATGACTGCACCAGCGCCGCTCAGCACGGACGCCGGCATCGAGCTGGAGATCGGCGGGATGACGTGCGCCTCGTGCGCGAACCGGATTGAGCGCAAGCTCAACAGGCTCGACGGCGTCACCGCGTCGGTCAACTACGCCACAGAGAAGGCCAAGGTCACCGTGCCCGCGGGCTACGACCCGCAGCTGCTGGTCGCCGAGGTCGAGAAGACCGGCTACACCGCCGCCCTGCCCGAGCCCCCGGACGCGAAGACCGATGACGCCTCCGACGGAGGCGCGGACGCCGACCCTGAGCTGATCTCTCTGAGGCAGAGGCTGATCGGGTCGATCGTGCTCACCGTGCCGGTGATCGCGATGGCGATGATCCCTGCCCTGCAGTTCACCTACTGGCAGTGGGCCTCGCTGACCCTGGCCGCGCCGGTGATCGTGTGGGCGGGCTGGCCGTTCCACAAGGCATCGTGGATTAACCTCAAGCACGGCACCGCGACGATGGACACGCTCGTCTCGATGGGCACCTCGGCGGCGTTCCTGTGGTCGCTGTACGCGCTGTTCTTCGGCCACGCCGGTATGCCGGGGATGAAGCACCCGTTCGAGTTCGCGCTGGCCCGCTCCGACGGCGCGGGCAACATCTACCTCGAGGCGGCCGCCGGGGTGACGATGTTCATCCTCGCCGGTCGCTACTTCGAGAAGCGGTCCAAGCGCCAGGCAGGCGCGGCCCTGCGCACCTTGCTCAATCTCGGAGCGAAGGAGGTCTCGGTGCTGCGCGGCGGGGCCGAGGTCAAGATCCCGACCGCAGAGCTGGCCGTTGGCGACGAGTTCGTCGTCCGGCCCGGAGAGAAGATCGCCACCGACGGGACGGTCGTCTCCGGCAGCTCCGCGGTGGACGCATCCATGCTCACCGGCGAATCGGTGCCGGTGGAGGTCGCACCGGGCGACCCGGTCACCGGGGCCACCGTGAACGCCGGCGGCCGGCTCGTCGTCCGGGCGACCCGCGTCGGCTCGGACACCCAGCTGGCGCAGATGGCCAAGCTGGTCGAGGACGCCCAGTCCGGCAAGGCCGCTGTCCAGCGGCTGGCCGACAGGATCTCCGGAGTGTTCGTCCCGATCGTCATCGCCATCGCGCTCGTCGCCCTGGCGGCGTGGCTGATCTCCGGGGCCGGCGTCTCGACGGCGTTCACCGCCGCGGTCGCGGTCCTCGTCATCGCCTGCCCCTGCGCCCTGGGCCTCGCCACCCCGACCGCACTGCTGGTCGGCACCGGCCGCGGCGCGCAGCTGGGCATCCTGATCAAGGGCCCCGAGGTCCTCGAATCCACCCGCAAGGTCGACACCGTCGTGCTGGACAAGACCGGCACCGTCACCACCGGCAGGATGACCCTGGTCGACGTGATCGCCGAGGCCGGCACCGACCGCGCCGAGCTGCTCCGCCTGGCCGGGGCCCTGGAGGACGCCTCCGAGCACCCGATCGCCCAGGCCGTCGCCAAGGGCGCGGTCCAGGAGACCGGCCAGCTCCCGACGCCGGAGGACTTCGCCAACGTCGAGGGCAAGGGCGTGCAGGGCGTCGTCGACGGCCACGCCGTGCTCGTCGGCCGGGAGTCCCTGCTGGCCGACTGGTCCCAGCACCTCTCCCCTGACGTCGCCGCCGCCAAGGCCGCAGCCGAGGCCGAGGGCAAGACCGTCGTCGCCGTCGGCTGGGACGGGCAGGCCCGCGGCGTCCTCGTCGTGGCCGACACGGTCAAGCCCACCAGCGCCGAGGCGATCCAGGGCCTGAAGGGCCTGGGCCTGACCCCGGTGCTGCTCACCGGAGACAACGAGGCCGTCGCGAAGCGGATCGCCGCCGAGGTCGGCATCGACCAGGTCATCGCCGAGGTCCTGCCCAAGGACAAGGTCGACGTCGTCGCCCGCCTCCAGGGCGAAGGCAAGGTCGTCGCGATGGTCGGCGACGGCGTCAACGACGCCCCCGCCCTCGCCCAGGCCGATCTGGGTCTGGCGATGGGCACCGGCACCGACGTCGCCATCGAGGCCTCCGACATCACTCTGGTGCGCGGGGACCTGCGGGCCGCCGTCGACGCGATCCGGCTGTCCCGCCGGACCTTGGGCACCATCAAGGCCAACCTGTTCTGGGCCTTCGCCTACAACGTCGCGGCCATCCCGGTCGCGGCGCTGGGCATGCTCAACCCCATGCTCGCGGGCGCGGCGATGGCGTTCTCATCCGTCTTCGTCGTCGGCAACAGCCTCCGCCTGCGCGGATTCCGCAGCGTCACCCCGCACTGACCCGCACAACCACCCACCCGAACTGAACTGATCGCACGAGAGGCATCCGACGATGACGAACGACTCCCACGCCCACGCCAGCTGCTGCAGCACCTCCAGCGCCGCGAACCCGGCGGTCGACGCCGAGGGCCGCGAGAACCTGCTGAGCGGCAGCGACGACATGACCACCTGCCCCGTCATGGTCGGCAGCCGGGTCAGCAAGACCGCGGCCGAGGCGGCAGGCCTCTTCCGCGACTACCGAGGCCAGCGCTACTGGTTCTGCTGCGCCGGCTGCGGGCCGGCCTTCGACGCCGACCCCGCCAAGTACGCCGCCGCCATGGCGTAGTCCGAGCACCGGATCGGAGCGCCCAGATAGACGCTCCGGCGGACCAGCAGGATTGCGATATACCCCACCGGGGTATATGGTCGGAGATGGACAAGGCAACGAACAGGAGACCACATGCGCAAGCGCCTCACCATGACCCTCGCAGCAGGAGTGCTCGGCGGAGCACTCCTGCTGACCGGCTGCAGCTCCGGCGACCAGGACCCCTCGAAAGCCGGCCCGCACCACGGCGGCAGCAGCTCGACGAGCTCCCCGGCCAGCAGCGACGGCGGGATGGACCACTCCTCGATGGAGCACCCGATGGACGGCGGCCCAGCGCCCGCCGGCATCGAGAAGGCCGCCTCCCCCAAGTACCCGGTCGGCACCCAGGTGATCCTCACCGCCGACCACATGATGGGCATGGACGGCGCGAAGGCCACGATCGTCGGCGCGTACGACACCTACACCTACGCGGTGAACTTCACGCCCACCACCGGCGGCGAACCGGTCAAGGACCACAAGTGGGTCGTCCAGCAGGAGATCAAGGACGCCGGCAGCAAGCAGCTGGCCGACGGCACCGAAGTCACCCTGGAGGCCGAGCACATGAAGGGCATGAAGGGCGCGAAGGCCACCATCGCCTCCTCCACCGACGAGACCGTCTACATGGTCGACTACGAAGCAGGCGGCATGAAGATGACCAACCACAAGTGGGTCGTCGAGAGCGAGATCAAGCCGGCCTCCTGAGCCGGCCACCACCGCAGAGCAGGGCCCGGACAAGGGAAGCAGCAATGACAGACCCGAACGCGCATCAGCACCACCACGGCGACACCGCAGACGCGCCCGCCCACAGCGGGCACGCCGTCGCGACCACCGCGCCCGGCCACGGGGAAGATCCGCACGCGGGGCACGCAGGCCACGTCGCGCACCAGGGGCAGCACGGAGACCACGCCGGTCACGGCGGTCATGGAGGCCACGGGGACCACGTCGGCCAGTTCCGTCGGCTGTTCTGGATCAACCTCGTCATCGCCGCCCCGGTGGTGGGGCTCTCGCCCATGTTCGCCATGCTGCTCGGGTACTCCGTGCCCGGCTGGGCGGGGTGGGTCGCAGCGGTGCTCGGCACCGTCATGTACGTCTGGGGCGGCAAGCCGTTCCTCACCGGTGCCTGGAGCGAGCTGAGGAGCCGCAAGCCGGGGATGATGCTGCTGATCGCGCTGGCGATCACCGTGGCGTTCTTCGCCTCCTGGGCCGCCACCCTCGGGCTCGTCCACCACGAGCTGGAGTTCTGGTGGGAGCTGGCGCTGCTGATCGTCATCATGCTGCTGGGGCACTGGATCGAGATGCGCTCCCTGGCCCAGACCACCTCCGCGCTCGACTCGCTTGCCGCCCTGCTGCCCGACGAGGCCGAGCGCGTCGAGGGCGACGACATCGTCAAGGTGGACCCCGCCGAGCTTCGCGTCGGCGACGTCGTCATCGTCCGCCCCGGCGGCAGCGTCCCCGCCGACGGCACCGTCGTCGACGGCCACGCCGACATGGACGAGTCGATGATCACCGGCGAGTCCCGGCCCGTCGCCCGCGGCGAGGGCGACCCGGTCACCGCCGGCACGGTGGCCACCGACTCCGGCCTGCGGGTCGAGATCACCGCCACCGGCGACGACACCGCCCTGGCCGGCATCAACCGGCTCGTCGCCGAGGCGCAGGGCTCCTCCTCCCGCGCTCAGCGCATCGCCGACCGCGCCGCCGCCTGGCTGTTCTGGTTCGCCCTCGGAGCCGCGCTGGTCACCGCCGTGGCCTGGACGCTGATCGGCAGCCCCGACGACGCGGTCGTCCGGGTCATCACCGTCCTGGTGATCGCCTGCCCGCACGCCCTGGGTCTGGCGATCCCGCTGGTGGTCTCCATCGCCACCGAGCGCGCCGCCCGCGGCGGCGTCCTGGTCAAGGACCGCCTCGCGCTGGAGTCCATGCGCCAGGTCGACGCGGTTCTCTTCGACAAGACCGGCACGCTGACCCGGGGCGAGCCCACCGTCACCGGCGTCGAGCCGGTCGGCGACCTGGACGCCGACCAGGTCCTCGCCCTGGCCGCCTCCGCCGAGGCCGACAGCGAGCACCCCCTCGCGAAGGCCATTGTCGCCGCCGCCAAGGACCGCAGCCTCGCATTCGAGCCCGGGAGCGGCTTCTCTTCCTCGCCCGCCGTCGGTGTCACCGCGACTGTGGCCGGCCGGGAGATCCGCGTCGGCGGACCCCGCCTGCTCGAGGAGACCGCGCAGTCCGAGGTCGACACCGCCGACGCCTGGCGCGCCGAGGGCGCGATCATCCTCCACGTCCTCCGGGACGGGACGGTGATCGGCGGCCTGAAGCTCGCCGACGAGGTCCGGTCCGAGTCCCGCGACGCCGTCGACGCCCTCCATGAGCTCGGCGTCGAGGTCGTCATGATCACCGGCGACGCCGAGGCCGTCGCGAACGAGGTCGGAAAGGAGCTCGGCATCGACCGCGTCTTCGCCGGCGTCCGCCCCGAGGACAAGTCCGCTAAGGTCGCCCAGCTGCAGCACGAGGGCAAGAAGGTCGCCATGGTCGGCGACGGCGTCAACGACGCTCCCGCCCTCGCGCAGGCCGACGTCGGCATCGCCATCGGGGCCGGCACGGACGTCGCCATCGCCTCCGCCGGCGTCATCCTCGCCAGCTCCGACCCGCGCAGCGTCCTGTCGGTCATCCAGCTCTCCCGGGCCGCCTATCGGAAGATGAAGCAGAACCTGTGGTGGGCAGCCGGCTACAACCTCCTCTCCGTGCCGCTCGCGGCAGGCCTCCTCGCACCCCTCGGGTTCGTCCTGCCCATGTCGGTCGGCGCGATCCTGATGTCCCTGTCCACCGTCGTCGTCGCACTCAACGCCCAGCTGCTGCGGCGCATCGACCTCACACCCCAAGCCAGCACCCGCTCCGTCCTGGATCGCCAGAAGTGAAGGACACGCTCATGACCACCGACACCGCCACCGATGACACCGCCATCGACGCCGAGCACCACCAGCACGGCTACATCAGCGACAAGGACCGCTACCTCCAGCGCATGAAGCGCATCGAGGGCCAGGCCCGCGGCATCGCCAAGATGATCGACGACGAGAAGTACTGCATCGACATCCTCACCCAGGTCTCGGCGCTCACCCGGGCCCTGCATGGCGTCGCGACCGGGCTGCTCGACGACCACCTCAAGCACTGCGTCCTCGACGCCGCCAAGCAGGGCGACGACGACGCGGCCCTCGCCAAGATCCAGGAAGCCAGCGACGCCATCAACCGTCTCGTGCGGTCCTGAACCAGCACCGCGACCACAGCAACCGTCCCAAAGGGGAGGAGGAACCCATGGCCCGCTTCGAACCACTGACTCCGGAAACCGCCGCCGGCACGTCCCGCGAGCTGCTCGGCGACCTCGTCGAGCGCCACGGCACCGTGGGCGACATGGTCGCCACCATGGCCCACTCCCCCGCCGTGCTCGGCGGCTACCTCGGCCTGAGCAAGGCCATGCGCCGCGCCAAGCTCGACCGCGCGACCAGCGAGCTGATCTCCATCGCGGTCCAGGAACAACAGGGGTGCGGCCTCTGCCTGGCCTCGCACATCGAGGCGGCCAAGTCGCTCGGCGTCGCCGACTACGAGATCGAGCTCGCGCAGCTGAGCACCGCGAGCCGTCCGGAGTTGGCCGCGATCATCGCTCTGGGCCTGCAGGTCTACCGCGCGCCGGCGTCCATCACCGACGAGCAGGTCGAGGAGCTGCGCGCCCTCGGCTACAGCGACCGGGCGATCGCCGACGTCGTCGGAGTCGTCTCCCTCAACATCATCACCGGAGCGTTCAACCTCGTCGCCGGGCTCACTCCGGGCGAGGAAGGCTGACACCCACGGTGCCTTGGCCGAGAGGATAGGCAGCGGCCTGCAAAGCCGTCCACACGGGTTCGAATCCCGTAGGCACCTCCATCCGACGCCCGTGGAATGCATTCTCCGTGTTCAGTCTTCCCGCAGTCCTCATCGAATACGAATCGTCGAGCAGGCCGGCCGAATCTGAGCACCGGTTTGGCTGGGCTTGCTTCGACGACGACATACGACAGGGGAAGCCGACAGGCCGCCGCTCGCCGGCGGCACGAGGATGGGAGGTCCGGACGAGTGCATAGAACACTGCCCGCCCGGACCCGGCTCGTCCATTGGGGTGCTCTGCTCGCCATCCTGGTCGGCATCGTCGGGATGAACCTCATGTCGCAGGGGGACGCGTCCCCCGCCCCCGACGCGGCCGTGGGCCAGGCCGTCGTGCTCGGACAGCCGGTAGCAGCCTCAGATGCCGACGGCTCCGCACACCACGAGCCGATGAGCTGCCCCGGCTGCGCCGCTGCCTCGACAGGCGGATCTTCGACCGGCGAAGCCCCGATGGACCCGATGGGCTGCCTCGCGGCGGCGGGCTGCGTGATGGTCTTCGTGCTGTTCGCGATCGCCGCGCTGGACAAGAGGCGGACCGTCGGACGTTGGTGGTATTGCCGATCCAGCCGCCCGGCGTCGACGCGACGCCGCCAGCGATGGCTGCTGAGGACGCCGCCGAGCCTGATCGAGCTGTCGATCCTGCGGACCTGAGGTCCACTCGCCGCTGACCGACGGCCGGTCGATCCGATGACGCCCCTGCTCTGCGCCTTCCCCCGCAGAGGTTCCGTCGGAGACCTCCCTTGCGTCTGCGGCCCTGCTGAAGCGCCGCGGCGGCGGTGTCGTCATCACCCGCCCCGCGGCGAGAACCCTATTCCAGCAAGAATCCTGAGGACCCTCCGAGAGCCCTTCGCGGGGCCGGTCCGCTGCCGTGGTCCCACGACCAGCGCAGCGATGGCCCGAGCTCCTCGAGCGACCTCGAGCCTCAGGCACGATCGAGGGAATCAGACGTGAACCAGAATCGAACAGGCAAGAACTCGAAGGGCCGGAACCCTCGGCCCACGCCGCCACCGGGTCAACGCGGATCGGCCCGCGCACGCCTGGCGGAGATGAGACGCCAGGAGACCAGGGCCCGAATGCATCGACGGGTGGCCTACGGCATCACCGCCGCTGTCGTCGCCATCGGGCTGAGCATCGGCATCTGGGTGCTCGTGCGGCAGACCTCCTCCCCCGACGCGGCCGGCGGGGTCGTCGGCGCTAGAGGACAGCGCGGCATGCCGCCCTGGCAGCTGCCGTCCGACCCGGAGTCGGCGGCGAAGGCCGCCGGCCTCCAGGTCTCGAAGATGGAGGGCACCGCGACGCATTTCCACTCCCATCTGGACATCACCGTCAACGGTCAGCCGCTGGCGGTGCCCTCCTCCATCGGCGTCGATCCGAGGACCGGAGCGATGTCGGAGCTGCACACCCACGACGAGCGCGGCGTCCTGCACGTCGAGTCCCCGACCAAGGACGGCGTCTACACGCTCGGGCAGGTGTTCGCCGAATGGGACGTCCGGCTCGATGGCGACGGGGTCGGAGGGCTGAACAACACCAAGACCGACAGCCTGCGCGCCTATGTCGACGGCAAGTTGGTCGAAGGCAACCCGGCGAAGATCGAACTCGGTGAGCGGCGGCAGATCTCGCTGATCTACGGGCCGCGGAACGCAACCGACGCTCCGGCCTCCAGCTTCGCCTTCGATCCCGATGAGTGAGCGCATCCGGCGCGGCGGACGACTGGCGCGTCGGCGCACGTCGCGGCCCTCGACGTCCTCGGTAAGGCAGGGGATCCGATCATGAGATTCCCCGCGGCCCTGAATGCTCGCACCGACGACGACGTGCGCGACGACGGCCAGATCGGCAGCGCGAGGTCGGCGAACGCCGTCGCCGGCCACTCGGCCCCAGCGTCGATCGGCCTCCCCGGCGGGCTGCGGTTCCTGTGGACGCAGCTAGACACCATGCGCACGGCCCTGGTCCTGCTGTTCCTGCTGGCACTGGCAGCGGTGCCGGGATCATTGGTGCCGCAGCAGAACATCTCGCCGGTGATGGTCAGCATGTTCGTCCGGCAGCACCCGACGTTAGCGCCGATCTATCAGAGGGTCGGCCTGTTCGACGTGTACACCTCGCCGTGGTTGTCCGCGATCTACCTGCTGCTGTTCATCAGCCTGATCGGCTGCATCGTCCCTCGGACGGGCGTGTACCTGCGCGCCCTCCGTCGCCGTCCGCCGAGGACGCCGCGGCACCTGCGTCGGATGCCCGCCTACGCGTCGACGGAGCTGCCCGGCGACGCTCCGGGATCGGCCGAGATCCTGGAGCGCGCCGCCAGGCAACTGAGGGCGCGCCGCTACCGCGTCGCGCGCAACGACGACGGGTCGGTGTCGGCGGAGCGGGGCTACCTCCGCGAGGCCGGCAACCTCGTCTTCCACATCAGCCTGGTGCTCCTGCTGGTCGCGTGGCCGTGGTCTGGCTGACCAACTTCCGGGGCGACCGCGCACTGGTCGTCGGCGGCGACAGCTTCTCCAACGACCTGGTCCAGTACGACGACTTCAAGGCCGGGCCGCTGTTCCGCCAGTCGTCGCTGACCCCGTTCAGCCTCAAGCTCGACAGCTTCGACGTGAAGTTCGAGACCGGAGACGTGCAGCGAGGAGCGGCCCGGCAGTTCAAGGCCGTCGTCACCGTCACCGACCGCCCCGGTGCCAGGCCGCGCCGGGAGACGCTCCAGGTCAACCATCCTCTCGAGCTGGCCGGGGGCCAGAAGGTGCATCTGATCGCCTGGGGGTACGCGCCGGTGGTCACGGTGAAGGACGGCGACGGCAACGTCGCCTACTCCGGAGCGGTGATCTTCCTGCCGCAGGACGGCAACTTCACCTCCGCCGGCGCGATCAAGGCACCCGACGCCCGCCCGCGCCGACTCGGCTTCGAAGGGTTCTTCCTGCCCAGCGCCGCGGTGGACGCCAACGGGCCGCGGTCGGTGTTCCCCGACGCGCTGAACCCTCAGCTGTTCCTGAACGCCTGGTCCGGCGAGCCGGGAGTCGAGACCGGTCAGCCCGAGAGCGTCTACTCCCTCAACACCCGCGGCCTGCAGCAGATCAGGAATCCGCAGAAGCCCGGGCAGCCGCTGCGCTTCGTCCTGCGGCCCGGCTACATCCAGAAGTTGCCCGACGGCCAGGGCTCGATCCAGCTCGACGGCGTCCAGCGATGGGTCAAGCTGCAGGTGGGCGACACCCCCGGCGCTCCGATCGCGGTCGCTGCGATCACGTTCGCTGTGCTCGGCCTGTGCCTGTCCCTCTGCATCCGCCCACGACGCGTCTGGGTCCGGATCCGCTCCCAGCAGGGACGCTCGACGCTGGAGATCGCACGCCTGGACCGCGCCGAGGGCCGGGCCGGCCTGCCCGACGACCTGGTCGCCGTCGTCCGCGACCTCGACCTGGCCGCCCCCAACCCGGCGGTTCGGACCCATCACGACACCACTTCATCGCAGGAGACGAGATGACCACGACATACTTCTCCAGCCTCGCCTTCGTCACCGCGACCGTGCTGCACCTGCTGGCATTCTGCATGCACAGCATCGAGTGGGCGGCCGCGCGCAGGATCGAGGCTCGCAACGTCGACCCGGCCCCGGAGCGGGGGCTGGCGGCGTCCACCGCGACGGCTGCCGGGACGAGCGCACACGGCCCGGGTCGACGGGAGGGAACCGGGGATCCCGGCCGAATCTCGATACCGCGCACCTTCAGACATTGGCCGCGAAGTACGCCGATGAACCCGTCCCCGTTGCTGCGCCAGGGGAATGGGGAGCATGGGTCGAGGGAGGTGCGTGGCTGCGCGTTACCGGTACACCTGTCGACTGGATCCTTCGCAACGTAGACCACGTAGACAAACAGTGCACACGAGCACGGGGCGGTCTCTTCGCCTTCCACACCCAACCCGGGCACCCCCTGGGATTTCTCGACGTCAGCTACGCCGGCGAAGTAGCGACAGGCCGCCCTCTCGCAGACCCCCACCACCGACTCGACACGTGGAAGAGCCGGCTCGACCCGTACCCAGGCCTGTTGCGTGAAGCTCTCATCCAGAACACGTGGCAGGTCACTTTCGACCTCGATGGCGCACACAAAGGTGCGGACAAATGTGACACCACGCACGTCGGTCTTTGTTGCGCGCACGCCACGCTGATATGTGCCCACGGGCTGCACGCCTACGCCCGAAACTGGGTCACCACCGAGAAAGGCCTGGTCCCGAGCGTGGACCAGCTACAGATCACGACAGGAACCTTCCACGCAGACGTCGCAACAGTTCTGGGAACCCTCGGCAGCACAGCATCCGAACTGCACCGGGCGGTCGACCGACTCCACGAGGTGCTCCAACCAGCGCTCACCCACCTCGGGACCTAAGAACAGACGAAGTGGGCCCAAACCAGGCCGTCAGCGTGGGCCCAGATCACCTTGACATAGCCACATGATCTCGAGTTTGCGAGTAGCTCAAACGAACGGTTTCGCGGACCGTGGGAACCAGCGCCCCGCCCTAGGTAGAAGACGCAGTAGCGTGAGGGCGGCGCCACGAGGGCGTCGCCGGCGGAGAGGATGCTCGTGGTCGACCTGTCCGTACTGCCGGGCTTCCTCGGTGTCATTCTGGTGTTCCTCATCCCACCCGGCCCAGACATGGCGTACATGCTCGCGGTCGGACTCGAGGGAGGGCGCAGAGCCGCGCTCAAAGCGATCCTTGGCATCGCTACCGGAATGAGCGTCTACGCCGCCGCAGTCGTTGTTGGCCTGGGTGAGGTCGCCAAAAGTCACCCTGATTTGCTGACCGGCCTGAAGCTGCTTGGGGCTGCTTATCTGCTCTGGCTGTCGGTGACTACCGTGCGCCATGCTCGCGAGGCATCTGCGATCGGCGACGTCGCCGCCGGGCGGTGGTACCTGCGGGGTCTGTCGGTCAGCCTGACGAACCCCAAGATCATCCTGTTCTTCCTCGCCGTCCTCCCGCGCTTCACCGGCCACGCCACCAACACGACAGCGCAGATGGCCCTACTCGGCGCAGTCAATGTGTGCACCGAGTTCGTGCTCTACGGCACCGTCGGTGCTCTCGCGGGCACTTTTCATGAGCGATTCACTAGCAGTCCGCGAGCTAGCGCGGCGTTGAACTACCTTGCGGCCACGGTCTACGCCGTTCTTGGCTGCGTCATCATCATCGAAGCCGTCCGACAGGTGTAGCTCAAACGAAAGGCTCTGCACCATCGCAGCGGTCCGGTAGCTCAACCCGCCGTTCATGCGCCCGCGAGAGGCAGCTGCGCCGACAGTCGCAAGTCATCCACCCCCGGGCGATCTTCAAATGCGTCGGCGAACCGAGCCACCTCGGCGAACCCGAGCGCCGAATAGAGCGCAACAGCTCCCACGTTGGATGAGAGCACCCTGAGCCATACGCTGTCACCACCCCGGGCCTCAACTGCTGTCAGTGCAGCGTGTATGAGCTTCCGCGCTAGGCCTTGACGGCGGGCGACAGGTGCCACACCGAGCCCAGCCACGTACCACTGGCCGAAGTCACTAGTGTCACGCGTCTGAACT
>NZ_AEIQ01000061.1:0-63241 GCF_000152185.1 Dermacoccus sp. Ellin185
CTCGCGGGGGGCGCTCATCGGGCCGACGACCCTCGCGAACCTCGTCGCGAGCTGCGGGCCGCTGCCCGCCCCGTGGCCGCGAGAGATCCGGGAGGGTTTCGTGGGGTTCCTCGCGAGCGGGCCCGGCATCGTCGACGTGTGGGAGGGCCTCGATCTGAGCGGCATCGTCGACGTCTGGCTGCCCGAGTGGTCGACGGTGCGTTCGCGCCCGCAACGAAACGCGATCCACCAGTTCACCGTCGACCGACACAGCATCGAGGCCGTCGTCATCGCGGCGGGCCTGCGCGAGCACGTGGCACGGCCCGACCTGCTCCTCGTCGCCGCGCTGCTGCACGACATCGGCAAGGTCGCAGGCGCGCGTGACCACAGCGCGGAGGGCGCACCCGTCACGCGCGCGATCTGCCAGCGCATGGGCTTCGATCGCGCCGACTGCGACCTCGTCGAACGTCTCGTGCGCGAACACCTCACGCTCGTCGATCTGGCGACGAAACGCGACCCCGACGACCCTGCGACCGTCAGGATGCTCTGCGAGGCGGCCGGCAGCGCCGAAGGCCTCGACCTGCTCGACGCGCTGACGGAGGCCGACGCGCGAGCAGCGGGACCACAGGCATGGACGACGTGGCGCGCCGGCCTCGTGCGCGACCTCGCCGCGCGAGCACGCAGGCGTTTCGCGTCGGGGGAGACGGTCGCAGGCGTGCCCGCACCTGCCGCGACCTTCGAGGGTGCCTCGTCCCCCGACAGGTCATCGCCCGGGGCGACGGCCGAGCAGCGGCCGTCCGAGGACGTGGCGACCGGACGCGCCGTTTCTCTTCCTGCGGTCTCGCGACCCTCAAGTCGCGCCCCCGCGGCGTCAGCCCAGGCCCTGGGCGAGACCGATTCGGTCGCGGAAGGCGACGGGGTGCAGGCGCAGGTCGACGCTGGCAGCCCGTCGGGCATCGTGAGCGCGGACGAGCGGGGACGCGTCGCGGCGGGGGAGGTGGTCGTCGAGATCGAGCCGCTGGAGGGCGTGAGCGGCGTTGTGACCGTCCGCATCGTCGACGTCGACCGGCTCGGCCTCTTCGCCGACATGGCGGGCGTGCTCGGGCTGCGACGCACGTCCGTGCGGTCGGCGAACCTGCGGACGATCGACGGCCTCGCCGTCGACACGTGGGTCGTCGAGGTGCCGCACGGCGACGTGCCGCGCACGAGCGACCTGGCGCGGTCGCTGCGAACGTTGCGCGAGGGCGAGCGCCTGCCGCTGCGTGCCCTCGAGGCGGACGCGCGCCGTCGCGCCGCCGCGGGGCCGTCACGCGCGACGATGCCGCGGGCGTCCGCGTTCGTCGTCCCGGGTGCATCGCAGCACGCGACCGTCATCGAGGTGCGCGCCGCCGACCGTCTCGGATTGTTGTTCGACGTGGGGTCGGCATTCGCCGCCGAGCGGGTCTCCGTGCGCTCCGCGCACATCGCGACATATGCGGGACGCAGCGCCGACACCTTCTACGTCACGGACGAGCAGGGCTCGCCGCTGGCGCCACCGCACGCGGCGCGCGTCATTGGCGCCGTGCTCGACGCCGTCGGCACCGCCGGCTGACGCATCTCTTCGCTCGAACCGCTACCTCGAGGAACTCCGGCACCCGTCCCCATCGACGATCTGCATCCCCATCCGCGAATCCCGTCCCCCTCTGCGATTTTCGTCTACATCTGCATCTACGCCCATGTGGACGAGCATCGCAGATGGGGACAGTCGCCACGATGCGTCGTTCCTCGAGGGCATTCCCGCCGAGACCGAGCGTCGACATCGACGAACGCCGACGCGACGGGCTCGGCATCGGCGCCACTGCACGGTCGATCTGACGGGGCCGCATGGGAGCGGGTAATCTGGGCCGGTGTTCAATAGCCTCTCAGACCGCCTGACAGCGACCTTCGCCAACCTCAAGGGCAAGGGGCGTCTCACCGAGTCAGACATCAACGCGACCATCCGTGACATCCGGATGGCGTTGCTCGATGCCGACGTCGCGCTGCCCGTCGTCAAGCAGTTCACGCGGGGGGTGCGTGAGCGTGCGCTCGGTGCGGAGGTCAGCCAGGCGCTGAACCCCGGCCAGCAGGTCGTCAAGATCGTCAACGAGGAGCTCGTCGCGATCCTCGGCGGCCAGACGCGGTCGATCCAGTACGCGAAGACGGGCCCGACCGTCATCATGCTCGCCGGTCTGCAGGGTTCCGGTAAGACGACGTTCGCGGGCAAGCTCGCGCGTCGGCTGCGCGACGAGGGTCACTTCCCGGTGCTCGTCGCCGCCGACCTGCAGCGTCCGAACGCCGTGCGTCAGCTCGAGGTCGTCGGTGAGCGTGCGGGCGTGCCGGTGTTTGCGCCCGAGCGTGGCAACGAGGGTGGCCACGACGCGGTCTCGGAGACGGGCGAGGGCACACGCAGCCACGGCGACCCCGTCTGGGTTGCCCAGGCCGGTGTCGCACAGGCGAAGGTACGCCAGTACGACGTCGTCATTGTCGACACCGCGGGTCGTCTCGCTGTCGACGAGAACCTCATGCAGCAGGCCGCCGACATCCGTGAGGCGATCCAGCCGAACGAGGTGCTCTTCGTCATCGACGCGATGATCGGTCAGGCCGCCATCGAGACGGCGATCGCGTTCCAGGACGGCGTCGACTTCACGGGTGTCGTCCTGTCGAAGCTCGACGGTGACGCCCGCGGTGGTGCCGCCCTCTCGGTGGCCTCGGTGACGGGTCGCCCGATCATGTTCGCCTCGACGGGCGAGGGCGTGAAGGACATCGAGGTCTTCCACCCCGATCGCATGGCGAGCCGCATCCTCGACATGGGTGACGTGCTGACGCTCATCGAGCAGGCGGAGCGCGCGTTCGACAAGCGCCAGGCCGCCGAGATGGCGCGCAAGTTCATGGACGAGGAGGATTTCACGTTCGACGACTTCCTCCAGCAGATGTCGGCCATCAAGAAGATGGGCAACATCAAGGGCCTGCTCGGCATGATGCCGGGCATGGGTCAGATGCGTGACCAGCTCAACTCGCTCGACGAGCGCGAGTTCGACCGTGTCGAGGCCATCGTCCGCTCGATGACGCCGTTCGAACGCACGCACCCGAAGCAGATCAACGGTTCGCGACGCGCGCGCATCGCGCGAGGTTCGGGCGTCTCGGTCTCCGAGGTCAACCAGTTGCTGCAGCGTTTCGGCGAGGCGCAGAAGATGATGCGTCAGCTGAAGCGTGGCGGCGGCATGCCGGGCATGCCGGGCATGGGTGCGATGCCTGGTGGCGGCGGTGGCAAGAAGGCGAAGAGCCAGCCGAAGAAGAAGGGCAAGAGCGGCAACCCCGCCAAGCGTGCGCAGGAAGAGGCGGCCGCAGCGGCCAAGGCCGAAGCGGCGCGTGCGGCCGCGATGGAGAACGCCTTCGGCCAGATGAACGACGAGCCCGACTACTCGAACATGAAGCTGCCGAAGGGCTTCGAGAAGTTCCTCGGCCCGGGGGCGGACAAGGACTAACCGCGTCGGTCGTCCTTCGGCCCGGAGGAGTTGTGCAGGTTCGTGCGACCGGTATCGCGAACATGCACGACCTCTCGGGCGATCAGCGCCGACGTCGCGCGATAGTGTCGGTTCATGAATGACGATGTGCTTCACCTCACCGGCTGCATCCTGGCCGGGCCTGACGATGAGGTGGGGGAGGCCTGGGTCGTCGACGGACGCATCACCTACGCGCGTCCCGAGACGAACCTCGACGACGCCGTCGAGCTCGACGGCTGGTTCCTGCCGGGGCTCGTCGACGCGCACTGCCACGTCGGGCTCGAGTCGCATGGGGGAGTGCCGCCCGAACGCGCCGAAGAGCATGCCCTCGCCGACCGCGCGGCCGGCGCGCTCCTGCTGCGCGACTGCGGCTCACCCGTCGACACGCACTGGATCGACGAACGTGACGACCTGCCCCGCATCGTCCGCGCCGGCCGCCACATCGCCCGCACCAAGCGCTACATCCGCAACTACGCCCACGAGATCGAGCCCGAAGATCTCGTCGCGTACGTGCGCCAGGAGGCGCGCCGCGGTGACGGCTGGGTCAAGCTCGTCGGCGACTGGATCGATCGCGACGCCGGCGACCTCACCCCGTGCTGGCCCGCAGAGGCACTGAAACCCGCCATCGACGCCGCCCACGCCGAGGGCGCGCGCGTCACCGCGCACTGCTTCGGCGAGCAGTCATTGTTCGACTTCGCGGACGCCGGCGTCGACTGCATCGAGCACGCGAGCGGCCTCACCGAGGAATCCATCGCACTGTTCGCCGAGCGCGACGTCGCGATCGTCCCGACCCTCGTCAACCTCGACAACTTCCCGACGTTCGCCGCTGCCGGCGAGGCCAAGTTTCCCGCCTACGCTGCGCACATGCGCGACCTGCACGCCCGCCGGTACACCACGATCGGCGCGGCCCGCGACGCCGGCATCCGCATCTACGCCGGCACCGACGCGGGCGGTCAACTGCCGCACGGCCTCATCGCGAGCGAGGTCGCCGAGATGACGAACGCCGGGATGAGCAACAGCGAAGCACTCGCGACGGCGACGTGGGGCGCGCGCGAATGGCTCGGCCACGAACGCCTGACGGAGGGTGCGCCGGCCGACATCGTGATGCTCGACGCTGACCCGCGCGACGACGTGCGCGTCCTCGCCGCGCCGCGCCACGTCGTCCTGCGCGGACGCATCGTCGAGTGAGGCCAAACGTATGAGCAGCGCCGAATTCCTCCACGCCGACGGCGAACGTGTCAGCGTCAGCGTTGCCCGGCGAGCCGACATCGAGCCCTACCGACGCGCGATGACGCGCTCCGCGGCACGCATCGGCTCGTGGAACCCCGTCAATCCGGGCGATCTCGTCCACCACCTCGCGGCGCAATCCGAGAAGCACCGCACCTTCCTCATCCGCGCCCATGACGACGTGCGCGCCCCGCACGACACGGCCGGTCTCGTCGGCTGCGTCAACGTGTCGAACGTCGTGCAGGGGCGGTTCATGAGCGCGACGATGGGGTACAACGCATTCGACCCGTACGTCGGGCGGGGGCTGTTCCGCGAAGGTCTCGCGCTCGTCGTCGACATCGCTCTGCGCCCCACCCCGTCGGGCATGGGCCTGCACCGCGTCGAGGCGAACGTGCGCACGACCAACGCGACGTCGGCGGGCGTCCTGCGGTCGCTCGGTTTCAGACGCGAACGCACCGTCCGCCGCATGTTGTGGCTCGCCGACGGCCCGTCGGGCGCCAACGCCTGGCGCGATCACGACTCCTACGCGATCACCCGCGAAGAATGGCCGGCACGCGCCTACGCCGAGCATGACTCTCCGGCCGGCGTCATCGTCCTCGACGACGCGATCAGTGAACTGGTCGCCGTTGCGCTGGCGCGTGAGCTGACGGCGGTGGCCCTGTTCGGACTGCCTTACGCGGCGGCCCTCGACGTCGCTGCGTACGCCGGTGCGCCGATCGTGTGGTGCGCGGGTTCCTCAGCTGAGCGCGCCCTCGTCGATCTGACGGCTCGCGGCGTGCGCGCCGCGCGGCCCGATGACGTCACTGCCGCGCAACTGCGGAAACTCAACGACAGTCCCCACGATGCGCGAGCCTTCGTCCAGCAGGCGCTGAACTTGCGTCCGCGTCTCAGCTGACCACCGCTTCGAGCGTTCCCCGCCGAACCACACCGGACGTCGAGCCACGCTGAGGTCGCGCCACACCGAGCATGCTGCCGGGCCCTCACCACGCGTGTGGTGAGGGCCCGGCAGCATGCTCGGTCAGCGCGTCACTTGACGGTGACGTTCACCGAGTCCGAAGCGAACTGCGAGCCGTTCTCGAGGAACTTGATCGAGTAGGTGCCCGACTGCTCCATCGGTACCTTGACGGTCAGCGTGACAGCCTGGCCGTCAGCGTTCGAGGTGCCCTTGGAGTCGAGCGTGCCCTTCTTCGACTGTGAACCGTTCGAGATCTCATAGCTGTACTTCGCGCTGGACTTGAACTGCACGGCTGTCGTGAAGTAGACCCGCTGGCCCTTGTACGAGGCGTCAATGCTGCTCGCGTCCTCCTTGCAGAACTGAGCCGACGACACGTAAGCCAGGTTCTTGCTGAGGCACGAACGCGTCTCGTGGCTCGAGGCGAAGCCGATGATGTCGCTCTTCGTCACCTTTGCAGAACTGGCTGCCTGCGAGCTGGGCGACGAAGACGAGTCGGGACTGCTGCACGATCTGGTGACAGTTGGGGTCCCAGGCCGCGGTAGCGGTCTGGGTGGTCATGATGGTCTCGTACTCGATGGGGGTCAATCGTCCCAGTCGGGCTTGGCGGCGGCGTCGATGGTAGGTCCGTTCGATCCAGGTGACGATGGCGGTCCGTAGCTGCTCGCGGGTGGCCCAGGGGCGGCGGTTCAGGACGTTCTTCTGCAGCAGTGCCCAGAAGCTCTCGATGGCCGCGTTGTCGGCACAGGTCGCGACGCGGCCCATGCTCCCGCGCAGCCCGTTGCGGTGCAGGGCGGCCACGAACTTCCTTGATCTGAACTGCGATCCACGGTCAGCGTGGACGATGCACCCGGTCACGGTCATGCCCTGCGCGGCGCGGGCGGCGACCGCGTTGTCCAAGGCGTTCACGGCCAGACGCGACTTCATCCGCGAGTCGATGGAGTAGCCCACGATCCGTCCCGACCAGGCGTCCTTCATCGCGCACATGTACACCTTCCCCTCAGCGGTCTTGTGCTCGGTGATGTCGGTGAACCACACCTGGTTCGGGCCTGTCGCCAAGGTGGTGAACTCGCGGTTGACGAGGTCGTCGTGCACCGACGGTCCCGGACGGCGGGCCTTGGACCTGCGGGGCTTGCCGAAGGAGCTCCACCAGGCGTTGTCCGAGCAGATCGCCCACGCTGTCCGGGCCGACATGGGCTGCCCGCCGTGGTGACGGGCCTCGTCGGCCAGGTAGCGGTACCCGAACTCGGGGTCGTCACGGTGGGCGTCGAACAACGCGTTCGCCCGGTACGCCTGCGCGTACTCGGCGTCGGTGACGGGCTTGGTGAGCCACCGGTAGTAGGGCTGGCGAGCGATCTTCAAGACCCGGCACGTGACCGCGACAGGGATGCCGTCGGCGGCGAGCTCGCTCACGAGCGGGTACAACCTTTTCCCGGCAGGTTCGCCTGGGACAGGTACGCCGCCGCGCGGCGCAGGACCTCGTTCTCCTGCTCCAGCAACCGGATCCGCCGGCGGGCCTCGGCCAGCTCGGCCAGGTCGCTGCCCGACACCGGTATCGGGGGCCGGGTGCCGTCGTCGATATCGGCTTTGCGCATCCACGTCGACAACGTCATCGGGTGGATCCCGAAGTCCTTCGCGACCTGCTCGAGCGTCACCCCCGGCTCACGGTTACGGGCCACGCGCACAACGTCGTCGCGAAACTCCTGCGGATAGGGCTGAGGCATGAGTGCATCCTTCCAGGCCACCCTGGCGGGCAAGCCACGTCAGATGTCACCTATCCGTGCAGCAGTCCCGTCGGTCGATGCTGACGAGCTCGTCTCCGAGGTCGCGGGCGACGACTCGGGCGACGATTCAGCGGCGCTCGACGTCTCGGGCGCAGCCGACGTGGCCTGCGACTGGGCGGCCGTGGGGCTCGACGACATGGGGTTGCTCGGCATAGCGGCGCCCGACGATGAGCTGCCGCCGCTCTCGACGGTGCTGCATCCTGCAAGCGTGAGCGAGGCCAGTGCGAGCGTCGGGACGATGGTTCGGCTGATCTTCATGGCTTCCTCCTGGTTGTCGGTGTCATCATTCTGATGCGTTGGACCCGGATCCGGTTCCATCTCGGAGCAAAGAATTCATGAAGCCTCGATAGATCCTGAATGCGGCCTGGTCTCAGCCGTTCACGACGACCCGGAAGTCGCGCCGCACGAGCAGCTTCTCGCCCTTGTAGACCTCGCAGCGGGCGTCATCGCTGCCCGCGACGGTGATGCTCGCCGTCACCACCCCGAGGTTCTTGTCGACGCGCCCTGCCTCGAACGGGAAGTCGAACACCCGCGTGCCCTTGCGGATCCGGACGCGCAGTGGCGACCCCTTCGCCCCCGCGACGACGGCGGAGCACTGCAGGCCCTTGCCGCGCTCGAGCTGGATCACATCAGAGGTCTCGGCGCACGAGAGCGATTTCTTCTTGTGCCCCGGGGTGTCCTTGATCTGGGTGCACATGCGCACCTGGCTGGCGCCGTCGGCGCCCTGTGGGCCCTTGACCTTGACGGAGCCGCTCACCGGCTTGGCGCCGTCGACGGTGAACTCGCACGCGTAGATGCTGGCGGGCATGGCGGGCGGAGCGACGCCGATGTCGCCGCTCAGTGCGACCTCGCCGTCCGAACCGGGCTTGCCGACGTCGCCGGTCTGCTACGTCAGCTCCTCGCCGTCCTTGAGCACACGCATCTTCACCTTGCGTCCCGGTTTGACCGTGGTCGCGCAGGCGAGGTCGCCCCCCTCGTGATCGGCGTCAGTCGACGCTGATCTCGCCCATCTCGTCCCAGCCGTCGCCCTCGACCTGACGCGAGACGATCTTGGGCGTGGCCGTGAGCCATTCAGCCGTCGACGACGTGAAGGCCTTGAAGTGGTCCGAGGAGACGTGCGCCACGGCCGCGTCGTCCTGGAACGCCTCGACGAGCACGAACTCGTTCGGCTTCTCGACGCTGCGGCTCCACTCGAACCACAGGTTGCCCGCCTCGGCGCGCGTGGCCGCGGTGAAGTCGGCGACGTGGTCCATCCACCCGTCGACCTTGTCGGGGCGGACGTCGAACTTGACAACGATGAAGATCATGGTGAGTACCTCTCGAGTGCGCCCGCTGGACGTGACGATGACGTGCCGTGCACCTGCGCGACGCCACGTCATCTTTCTATCACCTCATACCGACAACGCCCCCGGGCGACGGCTCGACGCGCTCACGCGCACGCAGATCGCTCGCCGTACCCGTCTGCGTCACACGGCCGAGCTCAGGCGACCTCGTCGACCTTCTCCGACTGACGAAGGTCGTCGGAGTCGATGCTGCGCGGCATGCGCAGCCCCTCGTCGAGCAGGAAGCGGACGTAGGCGTAGTTGGAGAAGAATCCGGGCAGCTCGTCGGTGAGCGCGCTGCGTTCGAGCACCTCGCGGGCCTCGTCGAGGCGCTCGGACTCGTCGGCGTCGGCGGTGCGCTTGAGCTTGGTCATCTCCTCGTCGATGACGCGCCCGAGCAGCTCCCGCGTCACCTGCGGGCCCTCGGCGAGCTGCGTCGAGTGGTGCAGCCACTGCCATAGCTGGGCGCGGCAGATCTCGACGGTCGCCGCATCCTCCATGAAGTTGCCGATGGCGACGGCGCCCTTGCCGTCGATCCACGCCGCGAGGTACTGCAGCGCGACGCTGACGTTGTGGCGCACGCCCTGCAGGCTCGTCGTCTGCATCGTGCCCTCGAGGCTGACGAGGGCCGCCGCGTCGAAGCGCTGCGGGCGCTTGACGTCGATCTGGTCGAGCTTGTTGCCGAGGACGTGGGTGAAGGCGGACAGCACCGTGTCGACCATCGCGGGGTGGGCGACCCACGAACCGTCGAAACCCTCCTCGGCCTCGCGCTCCTTCTCGGTGTGGACGACGTTGAGGACGCGGTGACGCATGTCGTCGTCCTGCAGCGTCGGGTTGTTCGCGGCGGGCGCGGCGATCGCGTGCGTGCCGCGCTTGTGCGCCGTCGCGACCAGCAGTTCGGTGAACTCGCGCATGAACGGCGTCGTCATCGTGATGCGCTCGCGGTCGGGCAGGACGTACTCGTCGCCGCGGTGGGCGAAGGTACGCACGTAGCTGAAGATGTAGTCCCAGCGGCCCGCGTTGAGACCGGCGGCATGCTCGCGCAGTTCGTAGAGGATCTCCTCCATCGCGAACGCGGCGGGCAGCGTCTCGATGAGGATGCTCGCACGGATCGTGCCGCGCTCGATGCCGAGGGCGTCCTGAGCCTCGGCGAAGACGTCGTTCCACAGGCGCGCCTCGGCCGCCGACTCGATCTTCGGCAGGTAGAAGTACGGGCCGAACCCGGCGTCGATGAGAGTCTGCGCGTTGTGGAAGAAGAACAGGCCGAAGTCGACGAGCGTCGCCGAGATCGGGCGGCCGTCGACCGTCAGGTGCTTCTCGCACAGGTGCCAGGCGCGCGGGCGCATGATGAGCGTTGGACGCTTGCGCTCCGGGTGCGCGCGGTACTCGCGCACCGCGTCGGCGAGCACGATCTGGCCCTCGATCATGTTGAACCACGTCGGTGACGTCGCGTCCTCGAGGTCCGCGAGCCACGTCGAGGCGTTCGACTCCATCGCGTGCTGCGTCATCGAGCGCGTGACGGGGGAGACGAGCTCGACGCGGCGATCGAGCAGCCCCGGCGCGGCGGGCGCGACCTGCCACGACGCGTCGTCACGCACGGACTGCGTCGCGGGGTCGAAGTCGAGGTCAGTGCCCGTGTTGATGCGGCGTGACAGGTCGCGACGCTGAGCGAGTAGTTCGGCGCGACGCCCGGCGAACGCTCCGTCGAGCCGGCCGAGGAAGGCGAGGGCGCCGGGCGTCAGGATCTCCTCGAACCGAGGGTGCAGCTGACCGCGGACGGTGGGGGAAGAGCTCATGAGCCCTCCTTCGGGTGCGCTGTGGGCGTCGTCGGGGCGACGGCTGGGCTGGGCTTGGACTCCATCATGACCGATCGCGACGCCCGGGCGGGCGGCGCTCGCGACGCGGACACGGCCGCGGCACGCATGGTCGCGGGATCGGGCGATCAGGGTGCGCGGCGCGACGGGGGTAGGGGTGAGCCCCCACCCCCACGCGATCGGAGCCAGGTGATCGCGCGGGGGTGGGGGCCGGTTCAGTGGCGGGAGCAGCTCAGAACTGAGCGCTCTCCGTCGACTCCTTCAGCGCGGTCGTCGACGACTCGGGGTTGAGCGTCGTGGCGACCAGGTCGAAGTAGCCCGTGCCGACCTCGCGCTGGTGACGCGTGGCCGTGTAGCCGCGGCTCTCGGAGGCGAACTCGCGCTCCTGCAGCTCGACGTACGCCTTCATCTGCTCGCGGGCGTAGCCGTGGGCCAGGTCGAACATCGAGTAGTTGAGAGCGTGGAAGCCGGCGAGGGTGATGAACTGGAACTTGAAGCCCATCGCGCCCAGCTCGCGCTGGAACTTGGCGATCGTGTCGTCGTCGAGGTGCTTCTTCCAGTTGAACGACGGCGAGCAGTTGTACGCCAGCATCTGGTCGGGGAACTCGGCCTTGACGGACTCGGCGAACTTCTTCGCGAGCTCGAGGTCGGGCGTGCCCGTCTCCATCCAGATGAGGTCGGCGTAGGGCGCGTAGGCCTTCGCACGCTCGATGCAGGGCTCGATGCCGTTCTTGACCTTGTAGAAGCCCTCGTTCGTGCGCTCGCCGGTGAGGAACTGCTGGTCGCGCTCGTCGACGTCGGACGTGATGAGCGTCGCGGCCTCGGCGTCCGTACGGGCGATGACGACGGTCGGCGTGTTCGACACGTCGGTGGCGAGGCGGGCGGCGTTCAGCGTACGAACGTGCTGCTTCGTCGGGATGAG
This sequence comes from Dermacoccus sp. Ellin185, assembly GCF_000152185.1. Lineage (NCBI taxonomy): Bacteria > Bacillati > Actinomycetota > Actinomycetes > Micrococcales > Dermacoccaceae > Dermacoccus > Dermacoccus sp. Ellin185. Next base: position 11,522 of record NZ_AEIQ01000061.1, read on the forward strand.
CACCTTGCCACCGAGGTGGCCGCACTTCTTCTCGGAGGCCAGCTGGTCCTCCCAGTGCACGCCGGCGGCGCCGGCGGCGATCATCGACTTCATGAGCTCGTACGCGTTGAGCGGGCCACCGAAGCCGGCCTCGGCGTCGGCGACGATCGGCACGAGCCACTCATCGACGCTCTTGATGCCCTCGGAGAACTCGATCTGGTCGGCGCGCATCAGGGCGTTGTTGATGCGGCGGACGACCTGCGGCACCGAGTTGGCCGGGTAGAGCGACTGGTCCGGGTACGTCTGGGCGGCGAGGTTCGCGTCACCGGCGACCTGCCAACCGGACAGGTAGATGGCCTTGAGGCCGGCCTTGACCTGCTGGACGGCCTGGTTGCCCGTCAGCGCGCCGAGGGCGTTGACGAAGTCCTCGGTGTGCAGCTTCTCCCAGAGGTTCTCGGCGCCGTGCTTGGCGAGGGTGAACTCCTCCTGGATGCTGCCCTGGAGACGGACGACGTCCTCAGCGCTGTAGTCACGCTTGACGTTCTTCCAGCGCTCGTTGGTGTCCCAGTCCTTCTGGATCTCGGCGGCGCGTGCCTGGATGTTCTCGCCAGTCATGGCTCCTGGTCCTTTCCTCGGTGAAGCCTCAGCCGGGTGGCGGTGGGGCTCGATGTGTCCACTCTGGCCGATCGAACTGGCAAGTAACAAGAGTTTTCCGATAAAGATCTGCGATTATTGACACATCGACAGGTTTTTCGGGGTCTTTGGCCCCGAGTGAGCACGAGGTGACGCATGGCGCGGGCGAAGGTGAACGGTATGAGCGACACGAGCGCACCGCGCGAGGGGCGGCTGTCGCGCCCCCACGTCTCCACCGAGACGGCCACCCGACCCGAGCGCGCCGCACCCGACGCCCTGACGATCGGACGCCGCCTGCGTCACGTACGTCAGGGCGCCGAGCGGACGCTCGGAGACGTCGCGGCCGCCGTCGGCATGAGCCCGTCGGCGCTCTCGCTCATCGAGAACGGCAAGCGCGAGCCGCGACTATCGGTGCTGACGTCGCTGGCCGAGGTGCTCGACGTCCCCCTCGCCGACCTGCTCGCGACCGCGCCGCCGTCACGGCGTGCCGCGCTGGAGATCCGACTCGAACGCGCGCAGCGCGCCGAGCAGTACTCGGCGCTCGGGCTGCCGACGGTTCGGGTCGGGCCGCGATTGCCGACGGAGGCGCTCGAGGCGCTCGTCGGGATGCACGAGGCGCTCGCGTCGATGCAGAGCGAGCGCGCCGCGACGCCCGAGCACGCCCGGCGTGCGAACGCCGAACTCCGCACGCGCATGCGGGAGGCCGACAACTACTTCGGTGACATCGAGCAGGCAGCCGCCGACCTGCTCGCCGGCGTCGGGCATGCGGGCGGGCCGGTCTCGCGCACCTCCGTCGATCGGATGGCGGAGCACCTCGGGTTCTCGCTCGTGCACACCTCGGATCTGCCGAACTCGACGCGCACCGTCAGCGATCTGGCCAATCGCCGGATCTACCTGCCGCAGCCGGAGGCGGGCCAGCACGACGCGCGTTCGCTCGCGCTGCAGGCGCTCGGGCACCTCGTCCTCGGCCACGAGGTGCCGGCCGACTACGCCGAGTTCCTCTCCCAGCGCGTCGAGATCAACTACTTCGCGGCGGCCGTCCTCATGCCGGAGAAGGAGCTGGGGGCGCGGCTGCTCGAGGCCAAGGCGGCCAAGGACATCTCTATCGAGGACCTGCGCGACGCGTACGGCGTCTCCTACGAGACGGCCGCGCACCGGTTCACGAACCTCGCGACGAAGGTGCTCGACATCCCCGTCCACTTCATGCGCATCAGCGCCGACGGCGTCATCTACAAGGCGTACGAGAACGACGGCATCGTCTTCCCGGCGGACGCGACAGGCGCCATCGAGGGCCAGCGGGTGTGCAAGCACTGGACGGCGCGTGTCGTGTTCGACCAGCCCGATCTGTCGCGCTCGTACCAGCAATACACGGACACGCGCTCGGGCACGTACTGGTGCTCGGCGTCCGTCGATCGCACCTCGTCGGGCTTGTTCAGCGTCAACGTCGGCACTCCGTACCAGCACGTCAAGTGGTTCCGCGGGCGCGAGACGACGTCGCGCTCGCAGTCGCGATGCCCCGACCCGTCGTGCTGCACACAGCCGCCGGGGGAGCTGACGGCGCGCTGGGGCGGGCACGCCTGGCCGAGTGCTCGCGTGCATTCGCACCTGCTCGCCGCGATGCCGCCCGGCACGTTTCCGGGCGTCGACGACACCGAGGTGTACCAGTTCCTCGAACGCCACGCGCGCGAGAGCTGACGTCCCTTCCTGATGTCGCCCGGGTTCTCGGGCGCCCGCGCCCGAGAACCCGGGCGACATCACGAGGGAACGCGGCGATTGGGCGTAGCTGGCGCCCTCTGGCAGAATGGCGGGGTACCCGTGTGTCTGCCACCGCAGATGCGCGCCTACCCCGAGTCACGGTTCCCCGCGAGGTTCGGTGTGCGTCCGTACAACGCTCGCCGTCACACCCCCTTCGGTCTTGCCGTGGTTCACACGAACAGAAAGTGAGACCGCCACCATGGCAGTCAAGATTCGCCTCAAGCGCCTCGGCAAGATCCGTCAGCCCCAGTACCGCGTCGTCGTCATGGACAGCCGGACGAAGCGTGACGGCCGCGCGATCGAGGAGATCGGCAAGTACCACCCCAAGGAGGAGCCGAGCCTCATCGAGATCGACTCCGAGCGTGCGCAGTACTGGCTCTCCGTCGGCGCGCAGCCGACCGAGCAGGTCGCCGCGCTGCTCAAGATCACGGGTGACTGGCAGAAGTTCAAGGGCGAGCCGGGTGCCGAGGGCACGCTGAAGAAGGCCGAGCCGAAGGCCGACAAGAAGGCCCTCTACGAGGCCGCTCTCAAGGCTGCGCAGAACGCGACGGACTCCTCGAAGGGCGGCGCCACCACGGCCAAGAAGAAGGCTGACGCCCCCAAGGCCGAGGCGCCCGCCGCCGAGGCCCCCGCCGCTGACGCTCCGGCTGCCGAGGCCGAGAAGACCGAAGAGGCCTGATCCTCGTGCTCGAAGAAGCACTGGAGCACCTCGTCAAGGGCATCGTCGACCACGACGGCGACGTCGTCGTGCGTCACAAGGACGGGCGCCGCGGCGAACTCCTCGAGGTTCGCGTGCACCCCGACGACCTGGGGCGCGTCATCGGCCGCTCCGGTCGCACCGCCTCCGCCCTTCGCACCGTGGTCTCCGCGCTGGCCGGCGGTCGCCCGGTTCGTGTCGACATCGTCGACACCGACCGCGCCCGCTGAGCTGTCGCACCGACGAAACCGCCTCCGCCGTCACGGTGGGGGCGGTTTCGTATTGCCGGATGCGTCGGCCGGGCGAGCGGCCGGGGTGTGGTCGCGCCGCGAAGGGCTTGGGCGCGTCGGGCCGGTGGCGGACCTGCGGGGTGCGCCCGCGACACGGGCGCCAGGGCTGTGCTGGTGCGATGCGACAATAGGCGGCATGGATGACGTCGTCGTGGCACGGATCGGCAAGGCTCACGGGTTGAAGGGCGAGGTGACCGTGCAGCTGCACACGGATTCGCCGGAGCAGCGGTTCGTGCCCGGCGAAACGTTCGAGACGGAACCGGCCTCACGCGGCCCGCTGACCCTGCGCTTGGCGCGCGTTCACAACGGCCTCCACCTGCTCGCCTTCGACGAGGCGCCCGATCGCACGGCCGCCGAAGGGTTGCGCGGCATCAAGCTGCTCGCCGAGGCCGACGACCTCGACGAGGACGACGCCTGGTACGAGGAGGACCTGCTCGGGTTCGACGTCGTCGTCGCCGGTGAGAAGGTCGGCGTCGTCAAGGCGCTCGAATCACGCGAGGTGCAGGATCTGCTCGTCGTCGACGGTGTCGAGGGCTACGACATCCTCGTGCCGTTCGTCGAGGAGATCGTGCCCGAGATCGACGAGGACGCGCGCGTCGTCGTCGTCACGCCCCCGCCGGGGCTGCTCGATCTCGCACGTCCCGATGCGCCCGACGCCCCCGACGACAGCGCCGCGCTCGAGGCCACCGATCCGGCGGAGGCGAACTGAACTCGTGCGCTGCGACATCATCTCGATCTTCCCTGAATACCTCGAACCGCTGAAGCTCAGCCTGCCCGGTCAGGCGCAGCGCAAGGGCCTGCTCGACGTGGCCGTGCACGACCTGCGCGACTTCGCGCACGACCGTCACCGCACCGTCGACGACACGCCCTACGGCGGTGGGGCCGGCATGGTGATGAAGCCGCAGCCGTGGTGGGAAGCGCTCGAGCATGTGCGCACCCTGGGCGACGGCACGCCGACGCTCATCGTCCCCGGCCCCGGTGGTGAGGTGTTGACGCAGCGGCTCGCGCGCGAACTCGCAGACGAGGACTGGCTGATCTTCGCGTGCGGCCGATACGAGGGTATCGACGAACGCGTCTACGAGGCTGCGGCCGACGTCATGCCGGTGCGCGTCATCTCCCTCGGTGACTACGTGCTCAACGGGGGAGAGGTCGCCGTCCTCGCGATGATCGAGGCCGCGGCCCGGCTGCTGCCGGGGTTCATGGGCAACGCAGAGTCGCTCGTCGAGGAGTCGCACGAGGACGGTCTGCTCGAGTACCCCGTCTACACGAAACCCGCGACCTGGCAGGGACGTGAGGTGCCGCCGGTGCTGCTCTCCGGCGATCACGGCAAGGTCGCCGCGTGGCGACACCAGCAGCGCCTCGAGCGGACGGCCGCGCGTCGTCCCGACCTGCTGCACGCCTCCTCGGCCCTGACGCCCGGTGGCGTCGACGATCGCTGGGGCGGTGCCCTGATCGCGAAGGCGACGCCCGCCGACGTCGGCGATCTGCTGACGTGCACGCACGCGTGCTGGCTGCGTGAGGGCATCCTCAACGACACGCTGACGATCCCCGCACAGCACGAGACGGTCGAATCGCTCACGGCGTCGCTCCATGAGTGGGACACGTACGTCCTGCGTCATGACGGCCGGTTCATCGGTTCGGTGCGGGGCAAGCTCGTCGACGACACCTGGCACATCGGCCGGCTCATGGTGGTGCCCGACCTGCACGGACGCGGCCTGGGGCGCGCGTTGCTGGAGTTCATCCAGGAGGTCGCCCCGAGCGACGCGACGCGGTTCGAGCTCTTCACCGGAACGGGCAGCGAGCACAACCTCAAGCTCTACACGAAGGCCGGGTTCCGCGGTGTCGTGCAGCCGAACGGCACGACGGTCGTGTTCACCAAGCGTCGCCGGGGGCGCTGAGCGTCGTACCGCGCCTCTCCATGTACCCACGTCCCTGCCTGCCCGGCGGGCAGGGGGGCATCTTTCGCCGGGGCGCCGGGGCTGCGGATTTCCTCATGGCAGCCGTTCCTGGCAGGATGAACCCTTGCGTCATGTCGCCATGAGTCCCCGCCGCAGGGGGAGTGACTCGTGCGGCAGGTACCCCCGGGGTTTCGATGTAGATCATCCCGGGCATCACCTCGCCGATCACGCGGGTCATGAGACTCGACATGCCGCACGTTCCGAACAGCTTTCCGGCCACCATGGCCGGAACTGACCGTGGCAACCTGCGCGTGCCACAGATACGAGAGATCGACATGAACAAGTTCGACGCGATCGAAGCGGCGAGCCTGCGCTCCGACGTCCCGGAATTCCGCGCCGGCGACACGCTCAACGTCCACGTCAAGGTCATCGAAGGCACGCGTTCGCGTGTCCAGGTGTTCAAGGGCGTCGTCATCCGTCGCCACGGCGGCGGCGTCGGCGAGACCTTCACCGTCCGCAAGGTGTCCTTCGGCGTCGGTGTGGAGCGCACGTTCCCCGTCCACACGCCCGTGATCGAGAAGATCGAGGTCGTGACGCGCGGTGACGTGCGCCGCGCCAAGCTGTACTACCTGCGCGACCTGCGCGGCAAGGCAGCCAAGATCAAGGAGAAGCGCGACGCGGTTCCCGCCAAGAAGGCCTGAGAACGCGCACAGCTCCCAGACGGCTCATGACGTCCATGGACGACGAGCATCACCCCGAAGGCGCGACCCCCACGCGGGGCCGCGCCTTCGGCGCATCCCGACGCACGCGTTCGCTGCGTCCTCGTTCGCTGCGGCGCGTGCTCGGGTGGGTGTTGTCGGGCGTCCTCGTCGCGCTGCTGCTCGTCCACGCGTTCGTCGCGGAGACGTTCACCGTGCCGTCGCGTTCGATGCAGCCGTCGTATCAGGTGGGGGATCGCATCGTGGTGGACAAGCTGCACGATCATCCACGGCGGGGTGACGTCATCGTCTTCTCCGGTGCCGACGTGTTCTACGAGCAGACACCGCGCGACGGGGTGCTCGGCGCACTCGACACCGCCGCGGGGTGGCTGGGGTTCCGCCCGAACGACCAGGACTACCTCAAGCGCGTCATCGGGGTCGGCGGAGACACGGTGAGCGTCGGCCACGACGGTAGGCTGCGCGTCGACGGGCGCGTCGTCGACGAGCCGTATCTGCCCCAGGGGCAGCGACGCGCCTCGGCGGAGCCGTTCTCGGTGCGGGTCCCAGCCGATCACCTGTTCGTCCTCGGTGACAACCGCGACTTCTCGGATGACTCCCGCGGACACCTCGGTGACCCGGGTGGAGGGTTCGTCCCACTCGAATCCGTGATCGGCACCGTCGCCGGCACGTACTGGAGCGCACGATGAGACGGCACGATCGATGACGGGAACGCACGCATGACGAGTTCGACCCCGACCCTGCGCCTCGAACGTCAGCTGCTGCGCACGGGGTACACACTTGTCGCAGGCATGGACGAGGTAGGACGCGGTGCGCTCGCGGGCCCCGTCAGCGTGGGCGTCAGCGTCGTCGATGCGGCGACGTCGACGGTGCCGCAGGGTGTCAAGGACTCCAAGCTCGTGCCCGAGCCGAAGCGCCCCGATCTCGCGCGCCGCGTGCGGCGCTGGGCGCTCGACGGCGCCGTCGGCCACGCCTCGCCCACCGAGATCGACGCGCTCGGCATGACGCGCGCGCTGCGCCTGGCCGGCACCCGCGCCCTCGCGCAGCTGAGCGTGCGCCCGGACGTCGTCATCCTCGACGGCAAGCACGACTGGCTGAGCGAGCCCGAGACGGTCGGACTGCTGGGCCTGCTCGAGCCGGAGAGCGCCCCGACGTGGCACGTCGTCACCCAGATCAAGGCCGACATGCGGTGCTCGTCGGTGGCCGGAGCCAGTTTGCTCGCCAAGGTGGAGCGTGATGCCATGATGGTCGACGCGGCCCGCGACCACCCGGTGTACGGCTGGGGGATCAACAAGGGATACTCCGCGCCCGACCACCTCGCGGCCATCGCCGCGCACGGCGCATGCGACCTGCATCGACGCTCGTGGAAGACTTTCCGCGACACGGGCGCGGTGCCCGCCCCGACGAGCGACGAGGAGTGAGATCCCGATGAGTGCTGAGGATCTCGAACAGTACGAGAACGAGCAGGAACTGGCGCTGTACCGCGAATATCGCGACGTCGTCGGCCTGTTCCGCTACGTCGTGGAGACCGAGCGACGTTTCTACCTCTGCAACGCCGTCGACATGACGGTGCGCGGTGAGGGCGCCGACGTGTTCTTCGACGTGACGATGCAGGACGCGTGGGTGTGGGACATCTACCGCCCTGCGCGGTTCGTCAAGAACGTGCGCGTCGTGACGTTCAAGGACGTCAACGTCGAAGAACTCGCCAAGAACGACCTCGAGATCCCCGACGGGCCGGGCTTCACGAACTGAACCGCCCGGCCTGGACCCTATGGCGCTCGCGCTGTGCGCCGCCGCTCGCGTGGCGCCGGTGTCGACGGGCGGGTCGGCGGCCTGGCGCGTCTCGCTCCTGGGGACGGTGACGGCTGCAGGGGCTGCTCGGACCGTGCTGCACCCCTGTTCCACAGGGTGGCCTCCGGCGACGAGCGCTGAGGTGCCCGCACCCGCTTCGCTGGGGTGCGGAGGTGGTCACCATGACCGACAATTCGACGCGGCCACGCGCCGGGAGCACCACGACTGAGCACGAACTCGCCCGACCTGCCGGGCGGGCGCGACCCACGCGCGAGGCCCCGGCCGCGGCCCGTTCGACCCCCTCGACGGGCGCCGCATCACCGCCGGACCCGCGGCGCACGCTCGGTGCGCAGGGCGAGCGTCATGCCTGTGCCTACCTCGCCTCGCTCGGCTACGAGATCCTCGAGACGAACTGGCGATGCAGCGAGGGTGAGATCGACGTCGTCGCGCGTGACGGGCGCGAGATCGTCGTCGTCGAGGTGAAGACGCGACGCTCGCAACGCTTCGGGCCCGCGGTTGAGGCGGTGACGCACGAGAAGCACCTGCGTCTGCGCCGCCTGGCCTGCCTGTGGCTCCGCGAGCGCGAGGTGTCCGCCGCCGCGGTGCGCATCGACGTCATCGGCGTCGACGTGCTGGCCACCGGCGTCCGCGTCGACCATCGTCGGCGGGTGATCCTGTGAGCTTCGGGATGACGAAGGGCGTCGTCGTCTCCGGCATCGAGGGCACCGTCGTCGACGTCGAGGTGAGCGTCGGGCAGGGGTTGCCCCGCGTCATCATCTCCGGGATGCCGGACACGGCGATCTCGCAGTCGCCGAACCGTTTGCGCTCGGCGATGATCCAGTCGGAGCTCGCCTTTCCGGACACGCGCCTGACGATCAACCTCGCGCCCGCGTCGCTGCCCAAGGCCGGTGCCGGGCTCGACCTCGCGATCGGTGTGGCCGTGCTCGCCGCGACCCGGCAGGTGGGTCCTGCCGAGGCGGCCGGCGTCATGCACATCGGTGAGTTGGGGATGGACGGCACGGTGCGGCCCGTCCACGGTGTGCTCCCGGCCTGCCTCGCGGCGTTGGAGGCCGGGCAGCGGGAGGTGATCGTGCCGACGGCGAACGCGGCCGAGGCCGCTCTCGTGTGGGGGCTGAGAATCCACCCGGTGCGCTCGCTGTCGGACGTCGTGGCGTTCCACCGAGTCAGGGCCGAAGGACGCACTCTCGACCTGCCCTGGCCGGAGCCCGCCGACGACGACGTCGAGGCCCCGCCCAGCGACGACATGCGCGACGTCGTCGGCCAGTACGAGGCGCGAACCGCCCTCGAGGTGGCGGCGGCCGGCGGGCACAACGTCTCGCTCATCGGACCGCCCGGTGCTGGCAAGACGCTGCTCGCGAGCCGGCTGCCGGGCATCCTGCCGCCCCTGACGCGGGAGGAGGCGATGGCCGTGACGAGCATCCAGTCCGTCATGGGCGTCTTCCGCGGCGGGCCGCTCGTCGAGAAACCTCCGTTCGTCGCGCCGCACCACGGCACGACGATGCCCGCCCTCATCGGCGGTGGGCCAGGGCGCCCACGGCCCGGGGCGGTGACGCAGGCACACGCCGGCGTCCTCTTCCTCGACGAGGCCCCCGAGTTTCGTCGCGAGGTGCTCGACAGCCTGCGCCAGCCACTCGAACGCGGCAGCGTGACGATCGCGCGGTCGGAGCAGGTCGTGCGCTATCCGTGCCGCTTCCAGCTCGTCCTTGCGAGCAACCCGTGCCCCTGCGGGCACTACATCGGCCGCGGCGCGGCCTGCACGTGCACGTCGAAGGCGCGCCGCACCTACCTCAAACGACTGTCCGGCCCGCTGCTCGATCGCATCGACGTCCACCTCCAGGTCAACGCGGTCACCCGCAGCGACCTCGCGGCCGGGCCGGGGGAAGCGAGCGCGAGCGTCGCCGACCGGGTCCTCGAGGTGCGCGAGCGATCCGCCGCCCGATGGGCGCCGCTCGGGCACCGCCTCAACGCTCAGGTTCCGGGCGCCGTGCTGCGTTCGTCACCCTGGGCGCTCGAGGCGGGCGACATCGCGGTGCTCGACCAGGCGCTCGACACCGGTTCCCTGACGTTGCGTGGCTACGACCGCATCCTGCGGCTCGCGTGGACGCTGTGCGACCTGCGTGGAGCGAACCGCCCCACCCGTGAGGACGTCTTCACGGCCCTCACCCTCAGAGAAGGACACCCCGAGTCATGACCGATCTCGACCCTGTTCCCGACGACGGCATCTCGGCGTTCGGCGCTGCGACGCTCGATGCCTCGATGCTCGATCCCCAAACCCGGCGCGCCGCGCCCCTGGGCGGGGCGTTGTTCTCCATCACCGAGTCGACAACCCCGGGGGCCTGCCTCGATCCCGGCCCTGCCCACGCGGCTGCGCGAGCGGATCGAGCGGGGGCGCGCGACGATGCGCCGGCCCCGGCCATGAGTGCGGGCGAGCGGGCGGCGCGCCTCGTGTGGGCCCACATCGCGGAACCGCGCGATCCCAAGGCTCACGCCCTCGTCGACGCCCTCGGGCACGAGGAGGCGCTCTCCGCCGTCGAGGAATCCCCTGACAAATGGGAGAACTTCACGACGCGGCTACGCGCCCTCGACCTCGACGAGCAACGCCGGCGCCTCGACGTTGTGGGAGCGCGGGTGCTCGTACCCGGCGACGAGGAGTGGCCCACCGGGCTCGACGAGCTACCCGAGACGCCGCACGCACTCTTCGTCATCGGGGAGGGGGATCTCGCCTGCGCCGCAGAACGTTCCGTCGCACTCGTCGGGGCGCGCGCCGCGACGCACTACGGGCAGCGGATCGCGGCGCAGATCGCGCTGGGCGTCGGCGCGCACGGGGTGAGCGTCGTGTCCGGGGGAGCCTTCGGCATCGACGCCGCGGCGCACCGCGGGGCGCTCGCCGGAGACGCCGACACCGTCTGCGTCGTCGCGGGAGGCGTGGATCGCGTGTATCCCACGGCGCACGAAGAACTGTTCGCGCGCATCAGGGAGCGCGGCGTCATCGTCAGCGAGATGCCCCTGGGATTCGCGCCGATGCGCCAGCGTTTCCTTCATCGCAACCGGCTCATCGCCGCGCTAGCTCCCGGGACGGTCGTCGTCGAAGCGGGGCTGCGTTCCGGATCGCTCAGCACGGCCGGGCGAGCCGAGGAACTCAACCGCGTCGTCGGCGCGGTGCCCGGCCCGGTCACGTCAGCGGCGAGCGCCGGCTGCCACGAGCTCGTGCGTGACGGAGTCGCCGTGCTCGTCACCGGGGCGGAGGACGTCATGGAACTCGTCGGCTCCTACGGCCCGCGCGCCACGACACGTGACACGCTGCCCGTGCTCGCGCGGCCCGAGGACGCCGTCGGACCGCGGGCGCGCCTGGTCTGGGACGCGCTGCCGCTGCGTGAGCCGACCTCCCTGGAACGTGTGGCGCGCACCGCGGGACGCCCGGAGCGCGAGGTCGTCTCAGCCCTCGGGGAGCTGCTCGCAGCCGGTCTGGCAGCGCGTGAGGACGGAGGGTGGCGCAAGGCGTGAACGGATCGCCCACCCACACAGCACCAGGGGATCGCGAACGCCACTTTCGCGGTCGTTCGTTGGAACGCCCCCGGAGCGGGACCAGGGACGACGGGCGCTTCCTGCGACGTGTGCTGCGAGCGGTGTGACGCGGCGGGACGTACTCTCGTCGGGTGAGTGGACCGAGCCAGCCACGTGGGCCGAGTGAACGGGTGATCGAGCAGTTCCTCGATCACCTGAGTGCCGAACGCGACCGTTCGACCAACACGGTGCGTGCCTACTCCGTCGACCTGGCGTCCCTGCGCCTCCACCTGACGGGGGCCGACGTCGCCTCGTGGTCCGACCTCACCCTCAACGACCTGCGCAGCTGGCTGGCCGCGCAGAGCGAGGCGGGCAACTCGCGCAGCACCCTGGCTCGACGGGTGTCGGCGGTCAAGACGTTCTGTCGTTGGGCGCGCCGCAGGGGCGTCATCGCGACCGACCCGTCGGTGCGACTCAGCGCGCCGCGCCGCATGACGTCACTGCCCGAGGTGTTGCGAGTCGATCAGGCCGCCGCGATCCTCGATGCGGCGGACGAGGCAGCGGCCGCGGCCGTCCCCGCCGCACGCGGCTGCGGTGAAACAGCCGCTGATGCCGGCTCCGCCACACGCCAGTCAGTTGAGGCGGCCGTCGACGTCGACTCCGAAGCGGGTGAGGCAGGGGCAGCGCCGACGGAGACCGTCTCGCCCCATCAGTCAGCACCGACACCTGCGGCCGGTCCCGAAGAGCGCGCCGTCAGGGCTCGGGACGCCGCCGTCCTCGAACTGCTCTACGCCTCCGGCATGCGCGTGGGCGAGCTGGCCTCCCTCGACGTGAGTGCGCTCGACGAGGCGAACCAGCTCGTGCGTGTCATGGGCAAGGGCCGCAAGGAACGGATGGTGCCGTACGGTCTGCCTGCGCGGGAGGCACTGGAACGGTGGCTGAGGTGCCGTGGGGCGCTCGCGGCCGATGGGGAGCGAGCCCTGTTCGTCGGGGTGCGGGGGCGTCGGATCGACCAACGCATCGTCCGGGAACTCGTCAACCGCGCGACAGCGTCCGTCGACGGCGCGCCGACGCTGTCGCCGCACGCTCTGCGACACAGTGCCGCCACGCACCTCGTCGAGGGCGGCGCCGACCTGCGCACCGTCCAGGAATACCTCGGCCATGCCTCGCTCGCGACGACGCAGATCTATACCCACGTCTCCGCCGAACGCCTCCGGGCCGGGTTCGAACAGGCCCACCCACGCGCGTGAGGCGCGCGTGTCGAGAAACCGCGTCTCTGGTGCCGCGGGGGCCAACCCAAGCCCCCTGACGTGTCGGCGCCGCCGACGAGGCCAGATGCTCACAGGGGCGGAAGAAGTACGGGGCGTCGGTGCGCGATGAGCGTCAGCGGGTCGCGGTAGCTCTTCGGCCCCACCTTGTAACCCCAGTGCAGGCATGCCGGCTCGCAGTGCCCGGGTTCGAGATCGGCCACGTGCTCCCCGCGATGCACGCTCGCCCCCTTGGACACCTGGTGACTGACAGGTTCGTAGGTCGTGTCGAACCCCTGGGGGTGACGGATCGTCAGCACGCCGCGCCCGGCGACACTGCCGCTGAAGGTGACGACCCCGTCAGAGGGCGCGACGACGGGTGCTCCCGGTGACGAGCGCAGGTCGACGCCGCGGTGACCGGCGCCCCACACGACCTCCGGCGGGTCGAAGCGACGCACGACCTCGTGCGGCGTGACCGGCCAGGCGAACCCGGCACTGGGCGCATCGTCCAGCGCGCCGACGCTGGGTCGGGCGAGCGCTTGCGCGGTGGTTGCTTTCCGGCTCGTGTCGACGCTCGCCTGAGTGAGGGCCTGCGTGATGGGCTCTCCGCGGTGCGTGCCGACGACCGCCATGGGCTCCAGCGACGGTTGCGGTGGTGCCGAACGTCGTGGCGGCAGCGGCGCAACGCCCGGGCGTTCGACCCTTGGCCGGGTGAGCCGCGGCCGGACGGGCATCGAGGCCCTCGGTTTCTCAGCCCCGCCCACCACAGAGGGGCCCACCACCGACGATCCCACCACCGACGGGCTCACCACGGCGAACCCCACGAGGCCGGCGGAACCCACGGCGAGCAGGGACGAGACGATGCGCAGGATGGCCATGTCGACAGTCTGCAGCGCACACGCCGTGGGGCCGCGGCGTCAGCCCGAGACCCTGTGGACGGGCCTGCAGATCACGTCGTTCGCGCGCTGCGGCCGTACGTATCCACAAGCCGCTCGATCGCAGCGTCGATGACGGAGCGCTGCTTGCAGAACGCGAAGCGCAGCACACTCGTCATGCCGGAGGCGTCCGGATCGTCGCAGAACGCCGACGCCGGAATCGCGACGACCCCCGCCTCCGTCGGCAGGCGCAGCGCGAACTCGGCTGCGTCGTCGACGCCGAGGGGCGCCGCGTCGGCGAGGACGAAATAGCCGCCCTGTGGCGCAACGGCGTCGAACCCGGCGCGCGTCAGTCCGTCGACGAGCAGAGCACTGCGGGCCGCCATCTCGGCGCGCTGTTCGGCGAAGAACGCGTCGGGCAGGCACAGCCCGGCCGCGATGCCGTGCTGCAGCGGCGTGCCGCTCGCAAAGGTCAAGAACTGCTTGACGTTCGCCACCGCGGCGACGAGGTCGGCAGGGCCACTGACCCACCCGATCTTCCACCCCGTCGTGCTGAACGTCTTGCCACCCGAACTGATCGTCAGCGTGCGCTCGGGCATGCCGGGGGTGCTCGCGAAGGGCATGTGCTCGTGCGGCGCGAACGCGAGGTGTTCGTACACCTCGTCGCTGATGACGACGGCGTCGTGGCGCGCGGCGTGCTCGGCGATCGTCGCGCACTCCGCCGCGGTGAAGACCTTGCCGGTCGGATTGTGCGGCGTGTTGAGCAGGACGAGCGCGGTGCGCTCGCTGAACGCCGCGGCGAGGGCGTCCTCGTCGAGCGCGAAGTCGGGGAAACGTAGCGGCACCGTGCGCCGCACGCCGCCGGCACGCGCGATGTCAGCGGCGTAGGAGTCGTAGGTGGGTTCGAACACGACGACCTCGTCGCCGAGTTCGACGAACGCGAGGATCGCGCTCGCCAGCGCCTCCGTCGCTCCGACGGTGACGAGGACGTCGGTGTCGGGGGAGACCTCCAGCCCGTACCAGTGGTGCTGGTGCGCGGCGATCGCCTCGAGCAGCGTCCGCTCACCACGCGCCGGCGGGTACTGGTTCGCGCCGTCGGCGATGGCCTGGCGGGCCGCTGCGAGCACGGCCTCGGGGCCGTCGGCGTCGGGGAAGCCCTGGCCGAGGTTGAGCGCGCCGGTCTCGGCCGCGAGCGCCGTCATGCGCGAGAAGATCGTCTGCCCGCCGGCGGGGCGGATGGCGCTGCGTCGGCCCGCACGGGGCGCGGGCGAGGTCTGCGGTGCTGGCGTCGTCGAGTCGCTCATCGCTCCAATCTAGGACCCCTGGCGGCAATTTCGGGTTGCCCCCTCGAGCCGGTAAGCTGGAGACACGTCTTTTGTGCCCTGATGCGCGTCGCCCACCTGATCGCACCTCCGGCTTCGAGTTCCGTCTCGAGAGCCGGGTCGAGCAGAGGTGATGTGTGGGCGGGCCGCAAGACGAATTCGCGTGGCCTCACGCCTCGTACATCCTGCTCCGCAGGGCGCACGTCGCGGGCCCTCGCCCTTCGGTCCGTCGATCGTGAACCTCTGTGAGGGGAATGTCCGACGGTGGGTGGTGGTCGGGCCGCCAGGGCAGCAATCCGGCTGCACGAACTGAAACCTCGACATGAAAGGGGACTTCGGCATGGCCGTCGTCACCATGCGCCAGCTCCTCGAGAGCGGCGTCCACTTCGGACACCAGACCCGTCGTTGGAACCCGAAGATGAAGCGCTTCATCATGACGGAGCGCAACGGCATCTACATCATCGACCTCCAGCAGTCGCTGACCTACATCAACGACGCCTACGAGTTCGTCAAGCAGACGGTCGCCCACGGCGGCACGATCCTGTTCGTCGGCACGAAGAAGCAGGCTCAGGAGTCGATCGCCGAGCAGGCCACCCGCGTCGGCATGCCGTACATCAACCACCGTTGGCTCGGTGGCATGCTCACGAACTTCCAGACGATCAGCAAGCGCCTCGCGCGCCTGAAGGAGCTCGAGGCTCTCGACTTCGACGACGTCGCCGGCTCCGGCTACACGAAGAAGGAGCTGCTGCTCCTGTCGCGTGAGAAGGCGAAGCTCGAGCTCGTCCTCGGCGGCATCCGTGAGATGTCGAAGATCCCGTCGGCCGTATGGATCGTCGACACGAAGAAGGAGCACCTCGCCGTCGACGAGGCGCGCAAGCTGGGCCTGCCGGTCATCGCCATCCTCGACACGAACTGCGACCCCGACGAGGTCGACTACAAGATCCCGGGCAACGACGACGCCATCCGTTCGGTCGGCATCCTCACCCGTGTGATCGCCGACGCCGTCGCCGAGGGCCTCGTCGCCCGTTCGTCCGGCAAGTCGGGCGAGTCGGCCGCCGAGCCGATGGCCGAGTGGGAGCGCGAGCTGCTCGCCTCCGACACCGGAGCGAAGGCCGCCGCTGACACGGACACCGAGACGGGTCCGTCGTCGATCAAGAAGGCTGCTGACGAGACGGCTGCCGCTGACTCGACGAACGCTGACGAGGCCGCTGCAGTGGCCGAGGTCGACGAGAAGACGGCGACCGAGGTCGCCGACTCCCAGGCCTGAGAAACTGGCTCGACGTTCATGACGTCTGCACCCGGCGCCGGCACTGCTCGTTGCAGTGTCGGCGCCGGGGGAGCGTAAACCCCCTGCATTCTTTCGACTCACGAGGAGCGAAACACTCATGGCGAACTACACCGCCGCTGACATCAAGGCGCTGCGCGAAGCTACCGGCGCCGGCATGATGGACGTCAAGAAGGCACTCGACGAGGCTGACGGCGACAAGGCCAAGGCCACCGAGATCCTGCGCGTCAAGGGCCTCAAGGGCGTGACGAAGCGCGAGGGTCGTTCCGCTTCGAACGGCCTCGTCGCCGCGAAGGTCGAGAACGGCGTCGGCACGCTGGTCGAGGTCAACTGCGAGACCGACTTCGTCGCGAAGGGCGACAAGTTCATCGCCCTCGCCGAGCAGGTTCTCGACCAGGCTGTCGCGGTCGAGGCCGTTGACGCCGATGCGCTGCTGAAGAGCAACATGGGCGGCAAGACGGTCGCGGAGGTTCTCGACGAGGCCAACGCGACGATCGGCGAGAAGATCGAGGTGCGTCGTGTGGCGCGTCTCGAGGGCGAGAACGTGACGGCGTACCTGCACAAGACGAGCCCTGACCTGCCGGCGCAGATCGGTGTTCTCGTGGCACTCAAGGGTGGCGACGAAGCGACGGCTCGTGACATCGCGATGCACATCGCCGCGTTCTCCCCGTCGGTGCTGACGCGCGACGAGATCGACGCCGAGGTCGTGGAGAACGAGCGTCGTGTCGCTGAGGCCACGGCCAAGGAGGAGGGCAAGCCGGAGGCTGCTCTGCCGAAGATCATCGAGGGCCGTGTCAACGGGTACTTCAAGGAGAACGTGCTGCTGGAGCAGCCGTTCGCGAAGGACGCCAAGAAGACGGTCAAGAAGGTCGCTGATGAGGCGGGCGCGGAGGTTTCGGGCTTTGCGCGGTTCAAGGTCGGCGTGTGACCGAGCCGGAACCGGAGGTTGAGGCCCAGACGCGCGCAGCGCGTCCGGGCCTCGGCCGTAGGTGAGCGCGAAGTCAGACGCCAGAAGGAATGGCGTCTGACACCTTTCATTCAACTCACCGCATGACCCCAGACGAGGCCCGGACCGCGCGCAGCGCGTCCGGGCCTCGTGGCGTGAGGTTGGGGCTCGTCGCGTGGCCGGGGGGACTAGCGTGTGTCCATGAGTGGCTTCATGGTGGATCTGCCGGAGTGCGTGCGTCGCGTCGAGGGGGTCTCGGGCCTGCCGGCGCTGGAGGTGTCGGGGCCGCGGTCGTCGGGTGTCGTGCAGTTGCACGGCGGTCAGGTGACGAGTTTCGTGCCGCGTGGTGGGCGTGAGCTGTTGTGGCTGAGTCCGTTGGCACAGGCGGGTCCGTCGATGGCGATCCGCGGCGGCGTCCCGGTGTGTCTCCCGTGGTTCGGTGCGGGCCGTGACGGCGGGCTGTCGCCGTCGCACGGCCTGGCGCGTCGGGCGCGGTGGAGGCTGCACTCGGTGCGCGAGGAGGGCGAGGCGGTCATCGTCTCGCTCGTGGTCACTCCCGAGGCGGTCGCGCAGCTCGACGGCGCCGAGCACTGGCCGCCGGGGCTGTTCGCAACCCTCGAGATCACGTTCGGCGATGCTCTCGGGCTGCGCCTCGTCGTGCGCAACGAGGGCTCAGACCCGCTGACGTTCGAGGCAGCGCTGCACACGTATCTCGCGGTCGACGACGTGCGCACGGTGCGTGTCGAAGGGCTGACGGGTGCGTCGATGCTCGATCAGGCCAGCGGGGAGCGCTCACGCGTCGAGGGTGACCTGACGTTCGACGGCGAGGTCGACGCCGTGGTCACGGCGCCGAAACAGCCCATCACCGTCGTCCAGGGGCGGACGGAGGGGCGGACGCCGATCTACCGCATCGAGCGCGAGAATCTGCCGGATGCGGTCGTGTGGAACCCCGCCGAGCAGAAGACCGCCTCGCTCGCGGACGTGCCCGACGACGCGTGGCCGCGGTTCGTCTGCGTCGAGGCGGCCACGATCAAGGACGACGCCGTCACCCTCACCCCCGGGCAAGACACAGCACTGGGCGCGACGTACGCTCCGCTCGCAGACTGAAGTTTTTCGGCTGCCCTCAGCAGTGTGAAAAGATTGGCCGACTCATGCCCGACGAAGCGCCAGGAGGCGAAGTGAGCGACACCGACGCGAGCGAGAGGGTGAACGCCTCCCCGGCGATCCCCAGGTACGACCGAGTGCTGCTCAAGCTCTCCGGTGAGGTCTTCGGCGGCGGCAGCGTCGGCGTCGACCCCGACGTCGTGCGGGGCATCGCTCGCCAGATCGCGCCGGCCGTGCGCAGCGGCATCCAGGTCGCGGTCGTCGTCGGTGGCGGCAACTTCTTCCGCGGTGCCGA
Source organism: Dermacoccus sp. Ellin185 (assembly GCF_000152185.1). Taxonomy (NCBI): domain Bacteria; kingdom Bacillati; phylum Actinomycetota; class Actinomycetes; order Micrococcales; family Dermacoccaceae; genus Dermacoccus; species Dermacoccus sp. Ellin185. Next base: position 29,880 of record NZ_AEIQ01000061.1, read on the forward strand.
GCTGCAGCAGAAGGGCATGGATCGTGCGCGTGCCGACTACATCGGCATGCTCGGTACCGTCATGAACTGCCTGGCGCTGCAGGACTTCCTCGAGAAGGAGGGCATCGACACGCGCGTGCAGTCGGCCATCGAGATGACGCAGGTCGCCGAGCCGTACATCCCGCGCCGTGCGATCCGTCACATGGAGAAGGGCCGCGTCGTCATCTTCGGTGCCGGCGCGGGCATGCCGTACTTCTCGACCGACACCGTCTCCGCGCAGCGTGCGCTCGAGACGAAATGCGACGCCGTGCTCGTCGCGAAGAACGGTGTCGACGGCGTCTACTCCGATGACCCGCGCAAGAACCCCGACGCGGTGAAGCTGGATGTCGTCACGCACGCCGACGCGTTGGCGCGCGGGCTCAAGATCGTCGACGCCGCAGCGTTCAGCCTGTGCATGGACAACAAGCTGCCGATGGTCGTGTTCGGCATGGAGGGTGAAGGCAACATCACCCGCGCCCTGCAGGGTGAGAAGATCGGCACGGTGGTCTCCGCGTCCTGACGCGGGGCCGAACGTGGCTGTTCCCGAGAACGTCCGAGAAACGAGAGCGAAACCATGGATATTGACGAGATCCTCCTCGAGGCCGAGGAGAAGATGGACAAGGCGATCGAGGCCACGAAGGAGGACTTCGCCTCGATCCGCACCGGCCGTGCGAACGCGGCGATGTTCAACCGCCTGACGGTCGACTACTACGGTGCGCCGACGCCGCTGCAGCAGCTCGCGTCGTTCCAGACGCCCGAGGCGCGCACGATCCTCATCATCCCGTTCGACAAGTCGGCCATCTCCGAGATCGAGAAGACGCTGCGCGACTCCGACCTCGGCGTCAACCCGAGCAACGACGGCAACCAGATCCGCTGCATCCTGCCCGCCCTCACCGAGGAGCGCCGCAAGGACTACATCAAGATGGCCAAGGACAAGGCCGAGAACGGCCGCGTCAGCGTGCGCAACGTGCGCCGCAAGGCGAACCAGGACATCGACAAGCTGGTCAAGGACAAGGAGGTCGGCGAGGACGACGGCGCCCGCGCCGAGAAGGACCTCGACGCCATGACGAAGAAGCGCGTCGACACCGTCGACGCGCTGCTCAAGGGCAAGGAGGCCGAGCTGCTCGAGGTCTGACCTCGACGCACGCTCGCATTCGGCATGCCCGCTTCGGCGCAGCCTTCGAGCCCACCCCCGCCGGGGGTGGGCTCGAAGGTCGTGTCCGAGACGCTCGCGCCCGCCCCCGCGAAGAAGAACAAGGCCGGGCGCGACCTCAAGGCCGCCATCACGGCCGCACTCGTGCTCGGCGTGCTCGTCCTCGCGTCTCTGCTCATCCGCAAGGAGGCGTTCGTCGTCCTCGCGACGGCCGCGTCCGTCGTCGGCACGCGCGAGCTGCTCATGGCGATGCCGCCGGCCAAGTTCCGCCCGCCGTGGATCCCCGCGCTCGCCTCGGCGGCCGTCATCCCCGTCGCGGCGTATCTGCTCGGGCCGTCGGCGATGCTCGCGGCGCTCGTCGGCAGCGTCCTCGTCTTCATCGTCTGGGGTGCGGCGAGCAACCGCCTCGCGCCCGACACCGCGTCGGCGGCGCTCATCGCGCTGTACGTGCCGGCGCTCGTGTCGTTCGCGATGATGCTCCTGCATGCTGATGACGGCGTCAGCCGCATCATCACGTTCATCCTCGTGACGATCGGCAGTGACATCGGCGGCTACGTCGCCGGCGTGCTGTTCGGCAAGCACCCGATGGCGCCGACCGTCAGCCCCAAGAAGTCGTGGGAGGGCTTCGCCGGGTCGTGGCTGAGCTGCGTCGTCATCGGCGTGCTGACGGTGACCCTCATCCTGCACGCGCCGTTCTGGGTCGGCATCCTGCTCGGCTCGCTCGTCGTCGTCGCGGCCACCGTCGGCGATCTGTGCGAGTCGATGATCAAGCGCGATCTCGGCATCAAGGACATGAGCAACCTCATCCCGGGTCACGGCGGTCTCATGGACCGTCTCGACTCGCTCGTTCTCGCGGCCCCCGTCACCTGGGCCGTTCTCACCGCGTTCGCCAGCTGAGGCGAGGAGTTCTTCCATTGAGCACCACCGAATCGACCACGACCGACCTGCCCGAGCCGACGGCGAAGCGTCCCGTTCCGGGCCAGCTGACGTTCACCGCGCCGCGGCGCGGCAAGCCGCCGAAGCACCTGGCGGACTTCGACCTCGCCGGGCGTCAGGCGTTAGCGAAGGAGCTCGGGCTGCCCGCGTTCCGCGCCAAGCAGCTGTCGAACCACTACTTCGAACGCTTCGTCGCCGACCCTGCCGAGATGACGGACCTGCCGAAGAACGGGCGCGAGGAGATGGTCGCGCAGCTCATGCCGACGCTGCTGACGAGCATCAAGACGCTCGTCGCCGACGGCGGTAACACGCTCAAGCAGGTGCACCGCCTGTTCGACGGCGCGCTCGTCGAGAGCGTCATCATGCGCTACCCCGGCCGCGTCACGATGTGCATCTCCAGCCAGGCCGGCTGCGGCATGAACTGCCCGTTCTGCGCGACCGGGCAGGAAGGGCTGACGCGCAACCTCACGACGGCGGAGATCGTCGAGCAGGTCGTCGCCGGCGCGCGGTTGCTGCGCTCCGGCGAGCTGCCCGGCCTCGACGACGACGAGCGCGAGACGCCGCTGCGCGTCAGCAACGTCGTGTTCATGGGCATGGGGGAGGCGCTCGCCAACTACCGCCAGGCGATCGACGCGATCAAGCGGCTCGTCTCGCCCGCCCCGGAGGGGCTCGGCATGTCGGCTCGCGGCGTGACGATGTCGACGGTCGGTCTCGTGCCGGCCATCGACAAGCTCGCGGCCGAGGGCATTCCGGTGACGCTGGCGCTGTCGCTGCACGCGCCCGACGACGAACTGCGCAACGAGCTGGTGCCCATCAACACGCGCTGGAGCGTCGACGAGGCCCTCGATGCGGCGCATCGCTACTTCGAGGCGACGGGGCGTCGCGTCAGCATCGAGTACGCGCTCATCAAGGACATCAACGACCAGGGCTGGCGCGCGGATCTGCTCGCGAAGAAGCTCAACGCGCGTGGCAAGGGGTGGGTGCACGTCAACCCGATCCCGCTCAACCCGACGCCGGGCTCGAAGTGGACGGCGTCGCGCAAGGGCGTCGAGCAGAACTTCGTCGAGCGCCTACGCGCGGGCGGCATCCCGACGACGGTGCGCGACACGCGTGGTTCCGACATCGACGGAGCGTGCGGGCAGCTCGCCGCCAAGACGGCCTGACACGAGCAGCTCGCCCCGATCATCGCCCCAAATGCGTCATTCGTGATGCGTTTGGGCCGATGATGCGTCAAGCCTGAGGCTGCGATGAGCTCAGGCGCCCGTCAACACTGCGAACGCCTCCGCGGGCGTCTCGACGAGGTGGAGGTGGTCGGCGAAGCGTCGCCCCGCCGCGAGCGCGGTGAGCGCCGGCCAGACGGGGACGACGTCCGTCCACTGTGCGCGCCCGACGAGGACGAGGTGCGGCAGCGGCACGTCGTCGGCGGCGTAGTACAGCGGCGTGACGCTCTGGAAGATCTCCTGCACGGTGCCCGCGGCGCCCTCGAGGACGATGATGCCGCCGCTGGCGCCGGCGAGCAGGTCGTCCTCGCGCAGGGCGTTGGAGAAGAACTTGGCGATGACGTCACCGAAGACGTTGGGCGGTTCGTGGCCGTAGAACCACGTCGGGATGCCGACGCTGCGCACGTCGTCACCCGCGCCATCAGCCACGCCCAGCAGCTCGCGCGACGCGAAAGCGCTGTGCGCCCAGGCGTCGATGCTCGGACGGAACGACTCGACGCTCGCCAGGCACTCCAGCGCCGTGTCGAGGCCGCCGACGCGGTCAGCCGCGCCGAGGTTCGCAGCCTCCATCGCGCCGGGCCCGCCGCCGGTCAGGACGACGTGGCCGCCGCCGGCGAGATCGCGCGCCAACCGGGCGATCTCGGCGTACGCGGTACTCGTGCGTCCCATCGCGTGACCACCCATGATGCCGACGGTGCGTCGGCCCTCGAGGCTCTCGTGCAGGGCGTCGCGCATCGACTCGTCGTGCAGCCCGCGCATGGCGCCCGCATAGGCGTCATGCGCCACGCGGCAGTCACGCGACCAGCGATACGCCTGCGCGTCAGGGGTGTGTTCGTAGCCGCGCTCGAGGCCAGCATAGAGCTCGCCGGCGGAGTAGAGACGCGCGCGGTAGGGGTCGATCGGCAGGTGCGGATCGCTGGGAAACAGGATGGCGCCGCGGTCGGTCAACGTCCGAGCCGTGGACGCCGGCACGTGGCCGCCGAGCACGACGAGACCGTCGAAGCGGTTCGGCAGAGCGATCAACGCCTCGCCGGCAGCGCTGGCGAGGTCGACGCCCTGCAGCCGCAGACCGCTGACGGTTCCGCCGTCCTGCAGATGGGCGAGCAGCTCGTCGGCCGAGTGGATCTCACGAAGCATGAGGCCAAGCGTGGCACACGAGCGATTCGTCGCCGAGCACGGCGGCGAACTCACCCGGAACCTCGCGATCACGAGGCAAGATGGGTGTATGACCGACGTCACGTTCGACCACGCCTCACTCCACGTGCGCAGCCTCGACGACCCCGAGGGGTTCTGGCTCGAGGCCGCCAGCGGCGTCGACTGGATCACCCGACCCAAGGGGGCGCTCGACGCCTCGAGCGCCCCGCTGTACCGCTGGTTTCCCGACGCGCGGCTCAACACCTGCTACAACGCGCTCGACCGGCACGTCATCGCCGGCCGCGCCGATCAGCCGGCGCTCATCCACGACAGCGCCGTCACCGGCACGAGCCGCACGTACACCTACGCCGAACTGCTCGACGAGGTCGCCCGCCTCGCCGGGGTGCTCCAGGCGCTCGGGGTGGAGAAGGGCGACCGGGTCGTCATCTACATGCCGATGATCGCGGAGGCCGTCATCTCGATGCTCGCCTGCGCGCGCATCGGGGCGGTGCACTCGGTTGTGTTCGGCGGCTTTGCGCCCACCGAGCTGGCCGCACGCATCGACGACGCCCAGCCCAAGGTCGTGCTGTCCGCGAGCTGCGGCGTCGAGCGCACCCGCGTCATCGAGTACAAGCCGATGCTCGACGCGGCACTCGCCCGCGCGTCGCACGAGGTGGGGCACTGCGTCATCGTGCAGCGCCCGCAGTGCGAGGCGAGCCTGGGGGAGAAAGGACTTCGACTGGGCGCAGGTCATGGCGCCTGGTGCGGTGCAGCCCGCCGGCTGCGTCGCCGTCGCGGCCACCGACCCGCTCTACATCCTCTACACCTCCGGCACGACGGGGCGGCCGAAGGGCATCGTGCGTGACAACGGTGGCCATGCCGTGGCCCTGACGTGGTCGATGAAGCACGTCTACGGCATGGAGGCCGGTGACGTGTGGTTCACGGCCAGCGACGTCGGCTGGGTGGTCGGCCACTCCTACATCGTCTACGCGCCGCTGTTCGCGGGCCTGACGACGGTGCTGTACGAGGGCAAGCCCGTCGGCACCCCGGACGCCGGCGCGTTCTGGCGCATCGTCGAGCAGTACGGCGTCGCGGGCCTGTTCACGGTGCCGACGGCGATCCGCGCGATCAAGAAGGAGGATCCGGACGGCTCGTTGATCGCCGGGCACGACCTGTCGTCGTTGCGGACGCTCTTCCTCGCCGGTGAGCGCCTCGACCCCGACACCTACGCCTGGGCGCACGACAAGCTCGGGGTGCCGGTCGTCGACAACTGGTGGCAGACGGAGACGGGGTGGCCCATCGTCGCGAACCCGGTCGGCATCGAGTCGTTCGCGCCGAAGCCCGGATCGGCGACCAAGCCCCTGCCCGGCTACGACGTGCAGGTGCTCGCGCCCGACGGCTCGCCCGTCGAACCAGGCGTCGAGGGTGCCGTGTGCCTCAAGCTGCCGCTGCCGCCCGGTACGCTCGCGACGCTGTGGGGTGGCAACGAGCGCTACGTCAGCTCCTACCTGTCCGCGTTCGAGGGCTACTACCTCACCGGTGACGGCGGCTACATCGACGACGACGGGTACGTGTGGGTCATGGGCCGCACCGACGACGTGCTCAACGTCGCGGGGCATCGCCTGTCGACGGGCGCCCTCGAGGCCGCGCTCGCGGGGCACCCCGCCGTCGCCGAGTGCGCCGTCATCGGGGTCGCCGACCAGCTCAAGGGCCAGGTGCCGCGGGCGCTCGTCGTGCTCAAGGCCGGGCGGGAGTACACCGACGACGAGTTGCTCACCGTCCGCGACGAACTCAAGGCGCGCGTGCGCGCCGAGGTCGGGGCGCTCGCCTCGCTCAGCGACGTCGACGTCGTCCAGGCCCTGCCGAAGACGCGATCGGGCAAGATCCTGCGCAAGACGATGCGCCAGATGGCCGACGGTGAGACGCCCCAGGTGCCCGGCACGATCGAGGATGCCAGCGTCCTCGACGCTCTCGGTGAGGTGCTGCGCCACCACTCGTGACGTTCGCGACGCCGCGCGGCGTCGTCCGCGCCGGCTATGACGAGCTGGTGCTGCACCTCGGCGCGGCGGCTGCCGATCTCGGCGCATGCCGAGAACGGTTCGTCCCCGGCACCGCATCGGTCCCGGGGACGAACGCTACGTCACTCGAACTCAGCCGAGCTTTCGAAATCAGCCGAGCTTCGTCACCTCGAGCGTCACGCCGTGCTGACGCAGGCGCTCGGCGTACGGCGCCCCGAGGGCGACGGCGGGCGTGAGGACGCCGCCGTCCGCCTCGCCGGGCAGCGTCGGCAGGTCGCCGAGCGCCAGCGTCACGGCCGCCTCGCCGAGCATGACGGCCGTCGCCTTGTAGCCCGGGTCGCCCTGCGAGGCGACGATCGAGCGGTAGCGGGCGCCGCTCGTCGTCGTCGAGCGGATGTCCATGCGGAAGAAGCCCTTCTCGCGCGCTTCCTCGCTCGGGCCGCTGCCCGGCGCGGGGACGAGGCGTTCGAGCAGCGGGCGCAGACGCTTGACGCCCATCGCGCCGAAGCCCGCCCCCAGCGCACCCGCGACGGCGTACGCCATCGCGCGACCCTTGACGCCCTTGCCGGCCTTCATCACCTCGCGGTAGCGGAAACCCGAGCCGTACACGTGGCCGAGCAGCGCGTTGCTGCGGCGCACGATGCGCGTGTTGTAGGAGGCCATGAGGAACGGCGCGACCCACGCGTCGACGTCGTCGGAGTACCACACCGACAGCGAGTCCTTGAACTCGCCGCTCGGCTCGCGCGAGCGGTCGGGGGAGAGGGAGAACTTGTCGCCGGCGATCTTGCGGCGAGCGGGGTCGTCGGCGATGTCGTCGGCCTGCTGCATCGCCGAGGCGATCGTCCCGCCGCTCATGCCGCCCTTCATCGACGCGTACTCGGTCGTCGCCGTGAGTTCCCCGTCACCGGCCTCACGCGCCGTCTGGGCGAGCAGGAAGACGCCGAGGTCGGAGGGCACCGAGTCGTAGCCGCACGAGTTGACGATACGTGCGCCGTTCGCGCGGGCCGTCGCGTCGTAGCGGTCGATGCAGTCGTGGGCGAAGAGCACCTCGCCGGTGAGGTCGACGTAGTGGGTGCCGGCCTCGGCACAGGCGCCGACGAGCGGCAGGCCGTGGCGCGCGTACGGGCCGACGGTGGAGATGACGACGCGTGCCCGGTTCGCGAGGGCGTGCAGCGACGCCTCGTCGCCGGAGTCGGCTGTCACGATGCCCCAACCGGCGGCGGCTGCGGCCTCGGTGCTCAGGTCGTCGCGCACCTTCTCGACCTTCGAGGCGGTGCGTCCGGCGAGGGCGATGCGGATGTCATTCGGCGCGTGCTCGGCGAGGTGCTTCGCGACGAGCCGGCCGACGAACCCGGTCGCGCCGTAGAGGACGATGTCGAATTCTCGCGTCGTATCAGTCATGCTCCGCAGGCTACCGGTGAGTCACCTGCGCTGCCCACATACCTGAGGGGGGCCTCGATTACTCGTGTGGCCACATTGTGTGCGAATCTGTCCGCATGATGGATGGTGTGGCATGGCGCTGAGTGCATTCGAACTGTACTCGATCGGTATCGGACCCTCGTCGTCCCACACCGTCGGTCCGATGCGAGCCGCGGGGCGGTTCCTCGAATCTCTGCGCGTGGCAGGGCTGTTCGACGACGTCGCGCGCGTCCAGGTCGAACTGTGCGGGTCGCTCGGGCAGACCGGCCACGGGCACGGCTCCGACAAGGCGGTCGTCCTCGGCCTGATGGGTGAGGACCCGGAGACGGTCGACACCGACACCGCGGACGCGCGTTTCCACGCGGTCAAGGAGACCCGCCGTCTCCTGCTCGGCGGCCTGCGCGAGGTGCCCCTCGACGACGACGACCTCGTCCTGCACCGCCGCAAGACGCTGCCCGGGCACCCGAACGGCATGATCGCTCGGGCGCTCGACGCTGACGGATCGGTGCTTCTCGAGCGCGTCTACTACTCCGTCGGAGGCGGGTTCGTCGTCGACGAGGACGCGCTCGGCGCCGACCGTGTCGTGCAGGACACGACGCCCGTCGAGTTCCCGTTCAACACGGGCAAGGAACTGCTCGAGATCTGTGCGCGCACGGGTCTGCCGATCAGCGAGGTCATGATGCGCAACGAGCTGTCGTGGTGCACCGAGGAGGAGGTGCGCTCGGGCATGCTGCACCTGTGGTCGGTCATGGATCAGTGCATCACCAACGGTTTCTCGACCGAGGGCACCCTCCCCGGCGGGCTCAAGGTGCCGCGCCGCGCCCCCGCCATCCACCGTGCGCTGCAGCAGCAGGTCGCGCCCGGCTACCCGATCGACCCGCTCGATGTCATGGACTGGGTCAACCTGTTCGCCATGGCCGTCAACGAGGAGAACGCCGCGGGCGGCCGCGTCGTCACCGCGCCGACGAACGGTGCGGCCGGCATCATCCCCGCCGTCCTCAAGTACTACGTCAAGTTCGTCCCCGGCGCCGATGAGGACGGCATCGTCCGGTTCCTGCTGACGGCTGCGGCCATCGGCATCCTGTTCAAGGAGAACGCCTCCATCTCGGGCGCCGAGGTCGGCTGCCAGGGCGAGGTCGGTTCGGCGTGCGCGATGGCGTCCGGTGCGTTGTGCGAGGTCATCGGCGGCAACCCCGAGCAGGTCGAGAACGCCGCCGAGATCGGCATCGAGCACAACCTCGGCTTGACGTGCGACCCCGTCGGCGGGCTCGTGCAGATCCCGTGCATCGAACGCAACGCGATCGCCTCGATGAAGGCGATCAACGCCGCTCGCCTGTCGCGTCGCGGTGACGGCAAGCACACCGTCAGCCTCGACCAGGCGATGAAGACGATGCGCGAGACCGGCCGAGACATGAGCGTCAAGTACAAGGAGACGGCACGCGGCGGGCTGGCCGTCAACGTCATCGAGTGCTGACGTCCGGGCGAGCGGCGGCCGTCACCGCGTCTCACTGAGGCGCTGAGGGACGACGCCTCGCGTCGTGCGCGATGGTTCGTCGCAGCGGCCTCGGGGGCGGTTGTCAGACGTCTCGTACACAATGGGGGCGTGACCACCCAGCGCACCGTCTCCCTGCTCGGCTCCACCGGTTCGATCGGCACCCAGGCGTGCCAGATCGCGCGGAACAACCCCGAGCGCTTCCGCATCGTCGCGCTCAGCTCCGGCGGGCGTGACCTGGAGCTCGTCGCGCGTCAGGCCGTCGAGTTCGACGCCGAGCTCGTCGGTATCGCCTCCGGTGACGCGGCGCGGCTCGAGACGCTCATCGCCGATGCGGCGTCGGGCGCAGGCAAGCAGGTTGTCAGCCGCGTCGTCAGTGGTGACGACGCGTCGGTGCAGGTCGCGAGCGTCGGTGCGGATGTCGTTCTCAACGGCATCACCGGTTCGATCGGTCTGCGCCCGACGATCGCAGCGCTCGAGGCGGGCAGCACGCTGGCGCTCGCGAACAAGGAGTCGCTCATCGTCGGTGGACCGATCGTCAAGCGTCTCGAAAGGCCCGGGCAGATCGTGCCCGTCGACTCGGAGCACTCTGCCATCGCGCAGGCGCTCACCTCCGGTACGCACGACGAGGTGCGCAAACTCGTCGTCACCGCCAGTGGAGGGCCGTTTCGCGGCATGAGCCGCGCCGAGCTGGCCGACGTCACACCCGCACAAGCCCTGAAGCACCCCAACTTCGCGATGGGCAAGGTCATCACCACCAACTCGGCGACGCTCGTCAACAAGGGCCTCGAGGTGATCGAGGCGCACCTGCTGTTCGACATCCCGATCGATCGTGTCGAGACGGTCGTGCACCCGCAGCAGTACATCCACTCTATGGTCGAGTTCGTCGACGGCGCCGTCGTCGCGCAGCTCGGCTTGCCGACGATGCTCGTGCCGATCGCGATGGGCCTCGACTGGCCGCACCGCATCGCGGGCGTGGAGACACCGATCGACTGGACGAAGGCGATGGACTGGCGGTTCGAACCTCTCGACGACGAGGCGTTCCCCGCCGTTCGCCTCGCCCGTCAGGTGGGTGAGGCCGGCTCGACGTACCCGGCCGTCTACAACGCGGCCAACGAAGAGTGCGTCGAGGCCTTCCACGACGGGCACATCGGCTTCCTCGACATCGTCGACACCGTCGAGAAGGTCGTCGACCAGCACGCGCCCGAGAGCGGCGAACCTGACGTCGACGCCGTCCTGGCCGCAGAGACGTGGGCGCGCGGCGCCGCGCACACGCTGATCGAGAAGGGGCTGCGCTGATGCTGTTCGTCCTCGGGGTGCTGTTCATGATCGTCGGCGTGGCCGCCTCGATCGCGCTGCACGAGATGGGGCACATGGTGCCCGCCAAGAAGTTCGGCGTCCGCGTGCCGCAGTACATGGTCGGCTTCGGCCCGACGCTGTGGTCGAAGAAGCGCGGCGAGACCGAGTACGGCGTCAAAGGCATACCGCTCGGCGGTTACGTGCGCATGATCGGCATGTACCCGCCGAAGGCGGGCGACCCGGACGGCTCCGTGCGCGCCTCGTCGACCGGTCGGTTCAGCCAGCTCGCCGACGAGGTGCGTGAGCAGACCTTCGAGGAGCTGCGCCCCGGTGACGAGAACCGCGTCTTCTACAAGCTCAAGACGTGGCAGAAGGTCACCGTCATGTTCGGTGGGCCGTTCATGAACCTCGTCATCGCTGCGGTCGTCATGACCGTCATGGTGTGCGGCGTCGGCCTGCCGAAGCTCACCGGCACGAAGGTGACGTCGCTGACGACGTGCCTGACGAAGGTCGAACCCGGTCAGAAGTGCCCGACGGGGCAGGAGGCGCCGGCGGCCTCGAGCGGGCTGAAGCTCGATGACGTCATCATCTCGGTCGCGGGGCAGAAGGTGAACAGCAACCTCGAGGCGACCCGCGTCATCCGCGCGCACGGCGGCGAGAAGATCCCGTTCGTCGTCGAGCGTGACGGCCGGCAGCAGACGCTGCAGGTCACGCCGAAGACGACGAAGGTGGCGAAGCTCGACGCCGTCGGCAACCCCGTCACCGACGCGGGTGGCCAGAACGTCATGATCGACGCCGGGTACGTCGGGCTGTCGATCGGTCAGTACACGTTGCAGCGTCAGGGCCCGGGTGCTGTCCCCGGCATGCTCGGCACGAGCATCAAGCAGACGGCGGGCGTCGTGCTTCACATCCCGGAGAAGATGAAGGGCGTCGCGCAGGCGGCGTTCAGCGACGAGGCGCGCGATCCGAACGGGCCGATCTCCGTCGTCGGGGTGACGCGCATCGCGGGCGACGTCGCCGAGTCGTCGAAGGTCGAACTCGGCCAGAAGGTGCTGCTGCTGCTCAACCTGCTCGCCTCCCTCAACCTCGCGTTGTTCGTGTTCAACCTCATCCCGCTGCTGCCCCTCGACGGCGGCCACATCGCGGGTGCGCTGTGGGAGGCGATCAAGCGGCCCATCGCGCGGGCGCGCGGCGTCGCCGGGCCCGTCTACGTCGACGTGACGAAGGCGCTGCCGGTCGCGTACGCCGTCTCGCTCGTCCTCATCGGGATGTCGGTGCTGCTCATCTACGCCGACGTCGTGAAACCCATCACCATCCAGTGAGTCTCGGACCGGCCCAGGGCGTCGCGCGGCGGTCGTAGGATGGGCTCATGTCGGTTTCTCTCGGTATGCCCTCGGCGCCCGCGCCGGTCATCGCTCCTCGTCGCAAGACGCGCAAGATCAAGGTCGGCAAGGTCGAGGTCGGGGGAGACGCCCCCATCTCGGTGCAGTCGATGACGACGACGCCGACGACCGACATCAACGCCACGCTTCAGCAGATCGCCGAGCTGACGGCCACCGGGTGCGACATCGTCCGTGTCGCCTGCCCGAGCCAGGACGACGCGGACGCGCTGCCCGCCATCGCTCGCAAGGCGCAGATCCCCGTCATCGCCGACATCCACTTCCAGCCGAAGTACGTCTACGCGGCGATCGAGGCGGGGTGCGCGGGTGTGCGCGTCAACCCGGGTAACATCCGCAAGTTCGACGATCAGGTCAAGCAGATCGCCAAGGAGGCGAAGGACGCCGGGGTCTCCATCCGCATCGGTGTCAATGCCGGTTCGCTCGACAAGCGACTGCTCGAGAAGTACGGCAAGCCGACGGCCGAGGCGCTCGTCGAGTCGGCCGTGTGGGAGGCGTCGCTGTTCGAGGAGCACGACTTCCACGACTTCAAGATCTCCGTCAAGCACAACGACCCCGTCGTCATGGTGCGCGCCTACGAGATGCTCTCCGAGCGGGGCGACTGGCCGCTGCACCTCGGTGTGACCGAGGCCGGGCCCGCGTTCCAGGGCACGATCAAGTCGGCGACCGCGTTTGGCGCGCTGCTGAGCCGCGGCATCGGCGACACGATCCGCGTCAGCCTCTCGGCCCCGCCGGTCGAGGAGGTCAAGGTCGGCAACATGATCCTGCAGTCGCTCAACCTCAAGCCGCGCAAGCTCGAGATCGTCAGCTGCCCGAGCTGCGGGCGCGCGCAGGTCGACGTCTACACCCTCGCCGAGCAGGTGACGAAGGGCCTCGAGGGCATGGAGGTGCCGCTGCGCGTCGCCGTGATGGGCTGCGTCGTCAACGGCCCCGGTGAGGCGCGCGAGGCCGACCTCGGCGTCGCCTCCGGCAACGGCAAGGGCCAGATCTTCGTCAAGGGTGAGGTCATCAAGACGGTGCCGGAGAGCCAGATCGTCGAGACGCTCATCGAGGAGGCGATGCGCATCGCCGAGGAGATGGGCGAGGACGCGGGCGCCGACGGCGCCGGCCCCACCGTCTCGGTCGGCTGACGCCGGCATGCTGCGACGTTCGGGGGTGCGAGCCCTCGACGCCGGCGACCGCGCCGGCGCGCGGGCGTTGTGCGACCTCGACCCGGTGACGAACGTCTTCGTCGCCGCCCGCCTCGACGAGGGCGCGCTCGGTTCGACGAGCGCTGCCTTCGGTCTCGACGGTGACGTTGGCCAGCCACTCGCGGCAGGGGCGGACTCTTCGGGGTTCGATGCCGACGGGCTGGGTCGAGGCGGCGCTCGCTCGCTCGAGTCCAGTCAACGGCCGCTGCGCTCGATGCTGTGGGCGTCGGCGAATCTCGTCCCCGTCGAGGCGAGCCCTGACGATCTGGAACGCTACGCGGCCCGCGTCAAGTGTGCGCGACGCCGCGTCAGTTCGCTGTTCGGGCCGGCCGAGCAGGTGCTGCCGCTGTGGCAGCTCGTGTCGCGTTCGTACGCGCCGGCGCGCTCGTTCCGCCCCGAGCAGCCGCTCATGGTCGCCTCGCGGGAGGCGCGCGAGCGTCAGGGCATCGAGCCCGAACCGCGCGTGCGCCTGGCCCGACTCGACGAGGTCGACGCCATCGTGCCTGCGGCCGCGGCGATGTTCACCGAGGAGATCGGCTACGCGCCCTACGTCGGCAGTGCCGCGGCCTACCGCGCCGGGGTGCAGCGCCTCGTCATGGGTGGGCGCACCTTCGTCCTGATGGACGGTGCGCGCGTACGGTTCAAGGCCGACGTCGGATCGCTCGCCTCGGGCGTGGCACAGATTCAGGGTGTGTGGATCGACCCCGCCTGGCGCGGCCGCGGGCTCGCCGCACCGTGCATGGCGCGCGTCGTCGACCTGGTCGAGGCGGAGCTCGCGCCCACCGTCAGCCTCTACGTCAACGGGTACAACACCCCCGCGCTGCGTGCGTACGAACGCGCCGGGTTCGAACGCGTCGGGACGTTCGCGACCGTCATCCTCTGATGCGGCGGCGCCGTCGCAGAGGCGACGCGGTGGCACCGCTTATCGATGGGACGAGCGCCCTGCCCCCGCACTTCGACCCGTTTCAACGGCGTTGTCAGGGCGATGTGATGGGGTGGGGGCATGAATCCTGTCACCGGTCTTCGTGAACTTCCGCCCCTGATGCGCGGGCTCGTCGGCGCGTACGTCGTCTCCGGCGTGACGCACCTCGTGCGCCCGCAGGTGTTCGAGCCGACCATTCCGCCGCAGCTACCCAAGGCGCGCGAACTCGTCTACCTCAGCGGTGTCGCCGAACTCGTCTGCGCCGCGGGTCTCGTCAACCCTGCGACGCGCCGAGCCGCGGGTTACGCCTCTGCCGCCCTGCTCGTCGCCGTGCTGCCCGCGAACGTCGAGATGGCGCGTCAGGCGCAGGCGAGTGTCCGACGCCGCTCCACGCCGGGCAAGCAGGCGCGCCTCGCCGGCATGCTCGCGCGGGTCCCGGCGCAGTGGCCGCTCATCAAGGCGAGCCTCGACATCGCTCGCCGCTGACGAGGGCTCGCGAGGCCGACCGTGCGCCGTGCGTGGGTCGCCGTCACTGTGGGTGACGGTTCGCGCCGGACTGATGGGCCCGCGCCGCATTGGCGGGCCCGCGCCGTGCGGTCGGCGTAGACTCCTGCGCGCAGACGCCGCCCGGGCACCGGGCCGGCGATCTACAGTGGCGGCATGACTGACGTGTTCGCGCTCACACCAACCAATCAGGCCGACGTCATGGCCGGGTTCGACGCCGTCGACGCCGACGAGGCGCTCAAGGACGCGGCGAGCGCGTTCGCCTCGCACGAGCATGCCGACGTTCTCGGCCCCCTGCGCGAGCTCGGTGTCATGGCCGGCAGCGAGGAGGCTCGCGAACACGGCATGGCTGCGAACACGTTCACGCCGCGGCATCGCGCCGTCGACCGGTTCGGCGCGCGTACCGACGCCGTCGAGTTCCACCCGTCCTGGCACTGGCTCATGCGCCGCGGCGTCGAGTTCGGTCTCGCGGGCGCGCCCTGGCAGGACGCGTCGGCGGACGCTCACCTGCGGCGGGCAGCGGGCTTCATCACGTGGTCCGGTGTCGAGCCCGGGCACGTCTGTCCGCTGACGATGACCCATGCCGCCGTCCCCGCCCTGCGCGCGGACGAGGCGCTGACGCAGCGTTACGCCGACGGCCTCGCGGCGAGCGTCTACGAGCCCGGCGATCTGCCCGCGGCGAGCAAGGAGGGGCTGCTCGCGGGGATGGGGATGACGGAGAAACAGGGCGGCTCCGACGTGCGCACCAACGTCACCGAGGCCACCCCGTCGGGTTTCGACGACGACGGCGCCGCCGTCTATTCGCTGCGCGGGCACAAGTGGTTCACGAGCGCGCCGACGAACGATCTGTTCCTCGTCCTCGCGCAGGCTCCCGGCGGGCTGACCTGCTTCGTCGTGCCGCGCGTGCACCCTGACGGCACTCGCAACGCGCTGCGCATCGTCCGGCTCAAGGACAAGCTCGGCAACCGCTCCAACGCGAGCAGCGAACTCGAGTTCCACGACGCCTACGCCACTCGCCTCGGTGACGAGGGTGCGGGCGTGCGCACGATCATCGAGATGGTGAGCGCGACGCGGCTCGACTGCGTCCTCGGCTCGGCCGGGCTCATGCGTCGCGCGACGAGCGAGGCGGCCTGGTACACCGCGCGTCGGCATGCCTTCGGCGGCGTCCTCGCCGACAAGCCCGCGATGCAGAACGTCCTCGCCGATCTCGCGATCGAGTCGGAGGCCGCGACGGCGCTCGGCATGCGCCTCGCGGCGAGCGTCGACCGTATCGAATCAGGCGATCCCGGCAGCGAGCACGAGCGCGCGTTCCGTCGCTTCGCACTGCCGCTCGCAAAGTTCTGGGTGTGCAAGCGCACGCCGATGCACGTCGCCGAGGCCCTCGAATGCCTCGGCGGCAACGGGTACGTCGAGGAGTCGGGCATGCCGCTGCTGTTCCGCGAGTCGCCGCTCAACTCGATCTGGGAGGGCTCGGGCAGCGTCAACGCCCTCGACGTCCTGCGCGCCCTGACGCGTTCGCCGGAGGCGTTCGAGGCCTTCAGCCGCGAGCTCGACGTGACCCGCGGCGACCACCCCGGGCTCGACGTCGCGACGAAACAGGTGCTCGCCGACGTCGTGTCGTTGACGCCCGACGACGCGGAGTACCGCGCCCGCGACATCAGCGCTCGAATGGCCGTCGTCCTCCAGGCGAGCCTGCTGCTGCGCAGCGCGCCGTCGAGCGTCAGCGACGCGTTCATCGCGAGCCGCGTGCAGGGGGAGTGGGGCGGCGTGTTCGGCACCCTCGGCACGTCGGCCGCGAGCGCCGCCATCGCCCGACGCGCGACGCCGCGGCCCTGACGCCCTGGCGGTCAGGTGAACAGCCCGCCGAGGCCGCCCTGCTCGTTCGTCGAGGGCATGAGCTTGGCGGCCCACTCCGCGAACGCCTGCGGGTTGCGTGACTGCAGGAGCACGCGCCCGGGCCCGACGAAGTTGAAACGAGCCCTTCACCGGACTTCATCGACTGGATCGAGCGTCCTTCGACCGCCCGACGCGTTGTGAACTGCATCCCCAGGTCGTAGGCGATGACGTGCCCGGTGTGGATGACGTCACGCTCGCCCGGAGCGAGGTCCATGACGTCGACCGCGCCGTAGACGCTGAGGCACTGACCGCTGGCCTCGAGGCCGAAGCCGCCCTCGCCGCCGAAGAGGTTCGTCATGCCACCGAACTGCGAGGTGACCTCCGTGCCCTCGCTGTTGGCCATCCAGTTGCCGCGGGCGACGAAGCAGGGGCGATCGGGCTGGATCTCGAGCGCCAGCATGCCGCCGGGCAGGACGCCGGCGATGTCGCCCCACCCGCCCTCGGCGGGGGCGGTGTACGTCGTCGAGAAGAAGGACTCACCGCAGAGCACGGAGCGCTTGAGCCCCTTCATGATGCCGCCGCTGGCGGCCTTGCTGGAGATCTGCACGCCGGGCGAGTGCGCAGGAGACGGGAGACGGCGAAGGACGGATTGTGACGTCGTCGAATCTGCATGGATCTCAGGAAGGCCTCGCGGCCCGAGCGTCGGGTGGATGCGGGCCGTGCACGCCCTGGGCGGGCCGGGATAGTGTGGGGCCGAGTCACGCGGAGCGACCGCGACACGACCCGAGGAGAGACCGTGGCCCAGCGCATGTCCAACCTGTTCCTGCGAACGCTTCGCGAGGATCCGGCGGACGCTGAGCTGCCGGGCCACAAGCTGCTCGTGCGCGCCGGCTACATCCGACGCGCCGCGCCCGGCGTGTACACGTGGTTGCCGCTCGGGCTCAAGGTGCTGCGTAACGTCGAGACCATCGTCCGCGAGGAGATGGAGGCCATCGGCGCGCAGGAGCTGAGCTTCCCCGCGCTGCTGCCGCGCGAACCCTATGAGGCGACGAACCGCTGGGACGAGTACGGCCCCAACCTGTTCCGCCTGCAGGACCGCAAGGGCGTCGACATGCTCCTCGGCCCGACGCACGAGGAGATGTTCACCATCACGGTGAAGGACATGTTCTCGAGCTACAAGGACCTGCCGACGACGCTGTTCCAGATCCAGACGAAGTACCGCGACGAGGCCCGCCCGCGCGCCGGCCTGCTGCGCGGGCGCGAGTTCATCATGAAGGACTCGTACTCCTTCGATCACACGAAGCAGGGCCTCGAGGAGAGCTACGCCAAGCACCGCGGCGCGTACGTCAAGATCTTCGACCGCCTCGGCTTCGAGTACGTCGTCGTCCACGCCGACTCGGGCGCGATGGGCGGTTCGGCGTCGGAGGAGTTCCTCGCCGTCAGCCGCCACGGTGAGGACACGTTCGTCCGCTCGCCCGGCGGTTTCGCCGCGAACGTCGAGGCCGTCGTCGTGCCGCAGGCCGAGCCCGTCGAGGTGAGCGTCGGCCCCGCACACATCGAGGACACCCCCGAGACCCCGACCATCGAGACGCTCGTCGCGGCCCTCAACGCGAATCACCCGCGCGACGACGGACGCGAGTGGACGGCTGCCGACACACTGAAGAACGTCATCGTCATGCTCGTCCACCCCGACGGCACGCGCGAACCGCTCGCGATCGGCGTGCCCGGCGATCGCGAGGTCGACGCCAAGCGCCTCGAGGCTCAGGTCGCTCCGGCCGACGTCGAGGCGTTCGAGGAGAAGGACTTCGCCGCCTACCCGATGCTCGCGAAGGGCTACATCGGCCCGGGCGTGCTCGGCGAGGAAAAGGCCTCCGGCATCCGTTACCTGCTCGACCCCAGCATCGCCGAGGGCTCGGCGTGGGTGACGGGCGCCGACGTCAGCGGCAAGCACGTCATCGACCTCGTCCACGGCCGCGATTTCACCGCCGACGGCACGATCCAGGCGGCGCAGATCAAGGAGGGCGACCCGGCCCTCGACGGTTCGGGCCCCCTGACGCTCGCGCGCGGCATCGAGATGGGTCACATCTTCCAGCTCGGCACGAAGTATGCCGAGGCGCTCGGGCTCAAGGTGCTCGACGAGAACGGCAAGCTCGTGACGGTGACGATGGGCTCCTACGGCATCGGCGTCTCTCGCGCCGTCGCCGCCATCGCTGAGGACAACCTCGACGACAAGGGCCTCATCTGGCCGCGTCACATCGCGCCCTTCGACGTCCACGTCGTCGCCACGGGCAAGGACGCCGCGGTCTTCGAGAAGGCGGAGCAGGTCGTCGCCGACCTCGAGTCGGCCGGGCTCGGCGTCCTGTTCGACGACCGTCCGAAGGTCAGCCCCGGCGTGAAGTTCAAGGACGCCGAGCTCATCGGCGTCCCGACGATCGTCGTGCTCGGGCGCGGCCTCTCCGACGGCACGATCGAAGTCAAGGACCGCCGCTCGGGCACCTCGCGTGACGTCGGCGTCGACGAGGTGGCGGCCGAGGTGCTCTCCGAGGTGCGCGGCGCCTGATCCGACCCTGCTTCACGAGAGCCACCACGGCCCGACGTGGTGGCTCTCGCGCGTCGAACGGCCGCCGCCCCGGTCACGAGCGGCGCGGGCGCGACGGTCACGAACTGAGAGACGTTTGCGGGCACGCGGCGCGCGGCCCAGGATGACGGGGTGAACGACCCGGGAACCCTGACCCTCACCCTGCTGGCGCTCGCGGCGGCCTGCGCGGGATGGATCGACGCCGTCGTCGGCGGAGGCGGGCTCGTGCAGTTGCCGGCCCTCATGGTCGCGTTTCCGCACGCCGCGCCCGCCCAGCTGCTCGCGACGAACAAGCTGGGTTCGATCTGCGGCACGTCGGTGAGCTCGGCGACGTACCTTCGGCGGGTGCGTCCCGATCTGCGCACCGCGCTGCCGCTCGCCGTGATGGCGTTCGCCGGCTCGATGGCGGGTGCGGCGCTCGCCAGTCACATCCCGCGCAGCGCGTTCAACCCGATCATCCTCGTCGTCCTCGTCGCCGTCGGCGCGTACACGCTGTTCAAGCCGTCGATGGGGCAGCTCGAGAACCTGCGGCACGCCGGCAGCCGGCGCCATTACGCGACGGCGGGCGCCGTCGGCCTGGGCGTCGGCCTGTACGACGGCGCGCTCGGCCCGGGGACGGGCTCGTTCTTCGTCTTCGCGCTCGTCAGCCTGCTCGGCTACCGCTTCCTCGAGGCCTCCGCCAAGGCCAAGCTCGCCAACTTCGCGACGAACCTCGCCGCCCTCGTCGTGTTCATCCCGGCAGGTGCGGTGGCCTGGCGTGTCGGCCTCGTGCTCGGCGTCGCGAACCTCGCGGGCGGCTATCTCGGCGCCCGGACCGCCGTCTCGAAGGGGGCCGGGTTCGTGCGCGCCGTGTTCGTCGTCGTCGTGGGGGCCTTCGTCGTCAAGCTCAGCTACGACACCGCCGCGCAGTTCGGCCTGCTCTGATGCTCAGCCGCGCCCGGCGCCTCACCGGCTACCACGGCTCGAGCGTCCGGCGACGGCGGCGGGTGCCGTCACCCGTCAGGACGCCGGCTTGGCGTCGCAGCCGAACGCACCCATCGTCGCGGTCGTCTTGGCGTAGGATGCTGGGTTCTGCGACGGGGTGGCCAGCTCGACGACGCGCGTCTTCTGGTCCTGATAGGTGGGCTGGTACGTCATAGATTGGCTGATCTTGCCGCCCGCGTCGCGCGTGAAGGTGACGCTCGCGTACGCGCCGTCCGCCGTGCCCGGCAGATATGCGGCCTGCTGGCCGGAGAACAGGTTGCCGAGGGCGTAGGAGACGTATCGTCCGTCGATCTTCTGGCACGGCTGCACGATGTGCGGATGGTTGCCGATGATCCAGTCGACCTGCCCGGAGCGCAGCAACGCGTCCGCGTACTTCTTCTGCTCCGCCGAGACCGGCTTGTACTCACGTCCCCAGTGCATCGACACGACGACGATGTCGGCGCCCTGCTTGCGTGCTTCGGCGGCATCGGCCTCGATGCCTTCCGGGGTGCGCACCGCGTACAGGTTGTCCGCGACCCAGGGCGCGTCCTTGGGAGTGCCCGTCTGGTCGCCGTTGATGCGGTTGTCGAGCGTGTAGCTGTACGACAGTTGCGCGACCTTGAACCCCTTGGCCTCGTAGAACACGGGCTGGCCCTTCTCGCCGGCAGACGCGGCCGGGCCGGCCGCCTGCAGACCGTTCGCGGCCATGACGCTGCGCGTGCTCGCCAGCCCGGAGAGGCCGCGGTCGTAGGCGTGGTTGTTGGCCGTCGAACACCCGTCGAACCCGATGGACTTCACCGTCGTCGCGAACTCGTGGGGCGCGTTGAAGCTCAGCTCGCGCGCCAGGTTCGTGTCGTCACGCGACAGCGGGTTCTCCATCTGGCAGATGCGTAGATCGCCCGCCTTCGTGACGGGGGAGATCTGGCCGAAGAACTGGTCGAAGCGGTACCCCGTGCCGCCTGCGGCACGACGGGCCATCTGCGTGACCGACGGGTGGACGATGAGGTCGCCCGACGCGCCGATCGTGATGCTGCCCGGCTTGTTTTTGACCGGCTCCGGGGGAGCGACCGAAGAGCTGGCCGAGGGACTCGCACTCCCACCGGAACTGCTCGACGCGCCGGCCTTCGATGACGCCCCGGAGCTCGAAGCGCCGCCCGTGTCGTGCGAGCTGCCCGAACAGGCCGTGAGAGCGAGCAGTGAGATCAGTGGTGCGGCGGCGGCCGCGCGTCCCCGAATACGCATGCGGACGAGTTTATTCCCGGCGGGCGTGCTCAGGTCGCGAGGCCCGGGAACGGCGAGACGCTGCCCCCACCGAAGCGCACCGTGCGGGCCGCGCTCGACCACGCGAGCAGCAGCCCGTTGACATCATCGGCGCTGCGCGTGCCCGTCGCCGCGACGGCGCACGCCGACATCAGAGCCGCGGCCGCCTTGCCCGCATCGGCGCGGGCCGCGGCGAGCGAGTCGTAGCGGCGCGCGGGCGCAGCGGGGCTCGCGGAAGCAGACGATGACGACGACGGCGACCCCGATGACGCCGACGATTCCGCGAGCGAGCGCACGGCGTAGAGGTCGTCGAGCAGGTCGGGGACGTCGCCGCGATCATCGGGATCGGTGCGCGCCGCCCACCACTCGAGCGCGTGGATCGTCACCGCGTTCGCGTCGAGAAGCGCCGACGACGAGGGCACCGACGCCGTCGCGGACCACGGCACGGAGACGCCACCCGGCAGCGAGCTGAGCCCGCGCGCGGCGATCGACAGGGCGAGAGGCCTCGATGTCGCCGAAACCTTCTGCAGGCTCGCGCACAGCGCGGGGGAGACCCAGTCGCTCTCGGCGCGGGTCCACGCCGTCGCGGCGGGGCTGCTGCTCGCCGAGGGCGACGACGCCGGGGCGCTCGCGCGGGAGCTCTTTCCGGACGCCGACGCCCATGGCGACGCAGACGCTGACGCCGACACGCTGGGCGCCGCAGTGGCGCTGACGCTGGGCAGCGACGTCGCGCCGATGCCGCGCAGCGTCGCGTCGAGTCGTTTGAGTTCGGCGACGTGGGCGCCCTGCGCGTCGGCGGCCTCCCGGCGGTGGTTCGTCTCCTGGCTCGCCGCGCTCATCGCGACCACGAGGTGACGACGCACAGCCTCGAGGGGGCCCGAATCGGGCGCCGGTGCCGCCGTCGGCCCCGGCAGGGGCGCGTCCTTCTCCACGCGCAGCCTGCATGCGCTCGTGGTGGTGAGGACGACGGCGGCGAGCGCGGTGCGGCGGGTGAGACGAGCATCGGGCATGGGCACAGTCTGGCACGCACTGGCCGCGCGTTCCGGCGGGCGGTGACGCCACACGCACCGTGGGCGCGTCAGGCTCAACGTGCCTTCCCACAGGATGAACACCCCGTGATCCATCATTTGCAGTTTTGCTGAACCGAAGACAAGGTTATGTACTTCGAGCCCGAGAGAAACCACGAAGGAGCGGACGATGACGACGACGAGTGAACGTCCCCGCGCCACGCAGCGCACGGCCAAGCCCGAGGGGCAGTGGGCCAAGGGCGAGTTCGACCCGCTCAACCCGAACGAGGTCTTCAAGGCCGAGGACGCGCCCCTCAACGTGCGCGCCCGCATCCTCGAGCAGTACGCCCGCGAGGGCTTCGACAGCATCTCGGGCACTGACCTGCGCGGCCGCATGCGCTGGATGGGCCTGTACACCCAGCGCAAGCAGGGCATCGACGGCGGCAAGACGGCGACGCTGGCGCCCGAGGAGCTCGACGACGAGTACTTCATGATGCGCGTGCGCATCGACGGCGGGCAGCTCTCCCGCGAGCAGCTGCGGGTGCTCGCGAGCATCTCCACCGATTTCGCACGTGGTACGGCCGACATCACCGACCGCAACAACATCCAGTACCACTGGATCGCGATCGAGGACGTGCCGGAGATCTGGCGCCGTCTCGAGGCCGTCGGTCTCGACACGCTCGAGGCCTGCGGTGACTGCACGCGCACCACGCTCGGTTCGCCGGTGGCCGGCGTGCACCCCGACGAGGTGATCGACGCGACCCCCGCGATCGACTTCATCAAGGCCAACTACGTGGGCGACCCGGATCTCGCGAACCTGCCGCGCAAGTTCAAGTCGTCGATCGCGTGGCTGCCCGACGCCGCCCCTGAGATCAACGACATCAGCTTCGTCGGCGTCGTCCACCCCGACCACGGCCCCGGCTTCGATCTGCAGATCGGGGGAGGGCTGTCGACGAAGGCGTTCTTCGCGCTGCGCCTCGGTGCCTGGGTGCCGCTCGAAGAGGTGCCCGAGGTCTGGCTCGCGACCGTCAAGCTGTTCCGCGACCACGGCTACCGCCGGCTGCGCAACCGCGCGCGTCTCAAGTACCTCGTCGAGGACTGGGGCGCCGACAAGACGCGTGAGGTGCTGGAGCGCGAGTACCTCGGGCGCCCCCTGCTCGACGGGCCCGCCGCGCCCACGCCGAAGCACACGATCGACCACGTCGGTGTGCATCGTCAGAAGGACGGACGCAACCTCGTCGGGTTCGCGCCGATCGCAGGGCGCACGAGCGGCGCGGCGCTCGCGGGCGTCGCCGACGCGATGGAGGCCGCCGGCAGCGACCGGCTGCGCCTGACCGCCTACCAGAAGCTCGTCGTCCTCGACGTGCCCGACGACGCCGTCGAGCCGCTGCTCGAGACGATGCGGCCGCTGGGCTTCGACGGGCGTCCGTCGCCGTGGCGCCGCGCGACGATGGCGTGCACGGGCCTGGAGTTCTGCAAGCTCGCCATCGTCGAGACGAAGCAGCGAGCCCACGACCTCGTCGCCGAGCTCGAAGAGCGTCTCGCTCACCTCGACGACCAGCTCGAGCACCCCATCGCGATCCATCTCAACGGCTGCCCCAACAGCTGCGCCCGCATCCAGGTGGCGGACATCGGTCTCAAGGGCCAGATCATCACCGACACCGCCGGCGAGCAGGTGCCCGGCTACCAGGTCCACCTCGGCGGTGGCCTGGGCGAGGACCTCGTCGTCGGGCGCAAGCTGCGCGCCCACAAGGTCGCCGCGAGCGAGCTGGGCGACTACGTCGAGCGCGTCGTGACGCGGTACATAGCCGCACGCGAGAGCGGCGAGAGCTTCGGCGACTGGGCCCGCCGCGCCGACGAGGAGGAGCTGCGATGACGCAGGTCGTGCGCGAGCCCGACGAGCTGCGTCGGATCGCCATTCGGGCCGCTGGCCAGCTCGACGGTGCACCGGCGGACGCCGTGCTCGATTGGGCGGCCGCGGAGTTCGGGGAACGCTTCGCCGTGGCCACCTCCATGCAGGACGCCGTGCTGACGCATCTCGCGTCGCGCAGCCTGCCCGGCGTCGACGTGCTCTTCCTCGACACCGGGTACCACTTCGAAGAGACGCTGCAGACCCGCGACGCGGTCGCCTCGACGTACGACGTCACGCTGCGCACCCTCGAACCGTCCCAGAGTGTCGCGCAGCAGGACGCGACGTACGGAGCGAACCTCTTCGAACGCGATCCCGATCTGTGCTGCACGCTGCGCAAGACCCACCCGCTCGACGAGGCCCTCGACGGCTACGAGGCGTGGGCCACCGGGGTGCGTCGCAGCGAGGCGATCACGCGGCGCGACACACCGGTCGTCAGCTTCGACGAGCGCCGCGAACGCATCAAGGTCGCGCCGATCGTCGCGTGGAGCGACGCCGACGTCGAGGCCTACATCGCCGAGCACGCCATCGTCACGAACCCGCTGCTCACCCAGGGCTACCCCTCGATCGGGTGCGCCACGTGCACCCGCCGGGTGGCGCCGGGCGAGGACGCGCGCGCCGGACGCTGGGCGGGCCGCGACAAGGTCGAATGCGGGATCAACACATGAGCGCCGCGACCGTGTGGCTCACGGGCCTGTCCGGAGCGGGCAAGTCGACGCTCGCCGAGCGCCTCGTCGCCACCCTGCGCGAGCGGGGCGAACGCGTCGAACTGCTCGACGGCGACGAACTGCGCACCTCCCTCAGCGCCGGCCTCGGGTTCTCCCGGGCGGACCGGAACACCCACGTGACGCGCGTCGGTTTCGTCGCCGACCTGCTCGCCCGCAACGGTGTGTGGGCGATCGTGCCGGTCATCGCCCCGTACGCCGATGCACGCGCCGAGAACCGCGCACGCCACGAGCGCAGCGGTAGTCGCTACCTCGAGGTCTTCGTCGCAACGTCGCTCGAGGAGTGCGCGCGACGCGACGTCAAGGGCCTGTACGCCCGGGCCGAGGCCGGCGAATTCACCGGAATGACAGGCCTCGACGACCCCTACGAGGTTCCGACCAACCCCGAATTGCGTCTCGAGACCCAGGGCCGCTCGATCGAGGAATCCCTCGCCGAGATCCTGCGTCTCATCGACGAGGAGAGGACACCCGCATGACCGAGACGATGACGCCACCGGACGTCTCCACGAACCCCGCCGGCGAGCTGTCGACGTTGCGGGCACTCGAGGCCGAGGCCATCGAGATCATCCGCGAGGTCATCGCCGAGTTCGAACGCCCTGCGCTGCTGTTCAGCGGCGGCAAGGACTCCGCAGTGCTGCTGCACGTCGCACTCAAGGCGCTCGCCCCCGCGCCGTTGCCGCTGACGCTGCTGCACGTCGACACCGGCCACAACCTGCCTGAGGTCATCGCGTTCCGGGACGAGGTCGTCGCCCGTCATGGCCTGCGCCTCCACGTCGCGGCGGTCGAGGACTGGATCGCCGACGGCCGCCTGCAGGAACGCCCCGACGGCACCCGCAACCCCCTGCAGACGGTGCCCCTCGTCGACACGATCGAGGCAGAACGCTTCGACGCCCTCCTCGGCGGGGCGCGCCGGGACGAGGATCGGGCGCGCGCGAAGGAGCGCATCTTCTCGGTGCGCAGCGCCATGGGAGGGTGGGACCCGCGCGGGCAGCGTCCGGAGCTGTGGAACCTCTACAACGGCCGTCACGCCCCCGGCGAGAACACGCGTGTGTTCCCGCTGAGCAACTGGACCGAACTGGACGTCTGGCGCTACATCGAGGCCGAGGACGTCGCGCTGCCGCCGATCTACCACGCGCACGAGCGCCAGGTCTTCCTGCGTGACGGCATGTGGCTGACGCCGGGGCCCTGGTTCGGGCCGCGCGACGACGAACCCCTCGTCACCCGCTCGGTGCGCTACCGCACCGTCGGTGACGGCTCCTGCACGGGCGCCGTCGAGTCCGAGGCCCGCACGACCGCCGACATCATCGCCGAGATCGCCGCGAGCCATCTCACCGAGCGCGGAGCCACCCGCGCCGACGACCGCCTCTCCGAGGCCGCTATGGAAGATCGCAAGCGAGAGGGCTACTTCTAGAGATGACGACCACGACCACCCGTGCCGCCGACGCACCACGTTCGTCCACCGAGCACGCACCGACCGCCTCGCCCGGTTCCCAGCTCCGCCTCGTCGTGGCGGGCAGCGTCGACGACGGCAAGTCGACCCTCGTGGGTCGTCTGCTGCACGACACGAAGAACATCCTCGCCGACACCTACGACTCGATGGTCGCCGCGAGCACGTCACGCGGCGCCGAGCAGGTCGACCTTGCTCTCCTGACGGACGGGCTGCGCGCCGAGCGCGAACAGGGCATCACGATCGACGTGGCGTACCGGTACTTCGCCACGCCCCGGCGCACCTTCGTCCTCGCCGACACCCCGGGGCACGTGCAGTACACGCGCAACATGGTCACCGGCGCCTCCACCGCTGACGCAGCCGTCGTCCTCGTGGACGCGCGACACGGGGTCAGCGACCAGACGCGTCGTCACGCCGCGTTGATGGCGCTGCTGCGTGTTCCGCACGTCATCTTCGCCGTCAACAAGATGGATGCCCTCGAGTGGTCGCGCTCGCGGTTCGACGAGGTCCGGACCCAGGCGACCGACCTGGCCGACAGGGTGGGCCTCAGCGATCCCCGCGTCGTCGCGCTGTCTGCGCTGACGGGCGAGGGGGTCGTCGCTCCGGCCCCCGACGGGTACGACCACCCGCCGCTGCTCGACCTGCTCGAGTCGCTACCCGTCCGCGATGACCTGCGGGCCGAGTCGTTCCGCATGCCGGTCCAGCTCGTCATCCGGCCTCGCACCGCCGAGCATCCGGATTATCGCGGTCTCGCCGGCCGCATCGCCTCCGGCGTCCTGCACGTCGGTGACCGTGTGCGCGCGGTGTCCTCGGGCCTGACGAGCCGGGTCGTCGCGATCGACACTCCGGTGGGCTCGCGTGAGGTGGCCGTAGCGGGCGAGTCAGTGACGGTGCGTCTGGGCGACGAACTTGACGTCGCTCGTGGTGAGGTCCTGTCGCTCGTGGCCGACCCCGATCAACCGGTTGCCGACTCCGAGGTGAGCGGAGTGCTCGCGTGGCTCGCGGCCGCGGACGGGCGTGTCCGTCAGCGCGTCCTCGTCAAGGCGGGCACCAAGGTGGTGCGCGCGGTCGTCGACGACATCACGCATCTGTGGGACGTCGAGACGAGCACGTGGCACGCAGCCGGCCCTGAAGCAGTGATGACGCTCAACACGATCGGACGAGTCCGTCTGCGTCTGGCCGAGCCCGTGGTGCTCGACCCGTACGACAGCCACCGGGCGACCGGCGCGTTCCTCGTCATCGATCCCGCGAGCGGCGCCACGCTCGGAGCCGGCATGTCGGGTGCGGGGCTCGGTTCGGGTGCGGACGACGACGCCGCGCAGCTCGAATCCGAAGAGGATTGGCTGGCTGGCTGACATGCGCGACGATCACGCACCTGTCGATGCCGTACACCGATCCCGGGCCCGATCACCCCAGATCGGGCGCCGGACGCTCCTCGGCGCCGGCCTCGCCGCCCCCTTCATGACACCGGCCCTGTCGGGGTGCGGGGCGGCTGAGGCGAGCCCGCATCGCCTGCGATTGGGGCACTTCTCGAACCTGACCCACGGCGTGGCCCTCGCAGGCATGGCCCGCGGAACGTTCGCGCGCCACCTGGGCAGCACGGCCATCGAGCGGCAGGTCTTCGACAACGGGCCCGCCGCCGTCCAGGCCATGCTCGCCGGCGCGATCGACGTCGCCTACCTCGGCCCGAACCCGGCGATCACGGCGTGGGTGCGGACGAAGGGCGCCGGAGTGCGCCTCCTCGCCGGAGCAGCGGAGAACGGCGCTGCGCTCGTTGCTCGTCCCGGAGTGAAGAAGATCGACGATCTGCGTGGGTGCAGCGTCTCCACGCCGCAGATCGGCGGCACCCAGGACGTAGCCCTCAAGACACTGCTCGCCGAGCACCACCTGACGACGGGGCCGGGAGCGGACGAGGTGGAGACCGTGTGGATGGCCAACTCACAGACTCTCGATCAGTTCCGCCAGGGGCGCCTCGACGCCAGCTACCAGGCCGAGCCATGGGTCTCTCGCCTCGTCGTCGAAGCCGGCGCGCACGTGCTCGTCGACGAGCGCACCCAGTGGCCCGACCACCGATTCGTGACGACGTGCCTGCTCGTCACCCAGGAGTACCTCGAACGCGCGCCTGCTCAGGTGGAGCAGCTCCTGGCGGCCCACGTCGAGACCGTGGAATGGATCAACAGCCATCGGGGCGCCGCGAGTGTGCTGCTCAACGCCGAGATCGGCAAGCTCAGCGGCAAGAAGTTGAAGCGATCGGTCGCCGAGCGGGCCATGGACAACGTGCAGTTCTCCTGGGATCCGTTGATGGCAAACATCGCGCAGGTCGCCGAACACACGTGGCGAACGGGCGGCATCGACGTCCGTCCCGACCTGCGCGGGTTGGCGGACCTCGACCCGCTCCGGCAGGTCCTTGCTGCACGCGCCCTGCCTGCGATCACCGACGCCGGTCTCGGCGTGCACAGAAAGGGCTGACATGACGTTCGACACCACCACGGCAGGCGAGCGACACCCGATCGCCCCGCCGAGCGACGCACGCTCGACGGCACAGCCGGCCGCCGTCGACATCCGCGGTCTGCACAAGGTCTTCGGCCAGGGCGACGACGCCGTCGAGGCGATCGGCGGGCTCGACCTGAGGGTCGAACAGGGGGAGTTCGTCAGCGTTCTCGGCGCCTCCGGCTGCGGCAAGTCGACCCTGCTGTCGATCATCGCCGGGCTCGAACCCGCCAGCGCGGGCGACGTGCACGTCGACGGCCCTCAACCGGCGCTGATGTTTCAGGATTCCGCGCTCTTCCCGTGGCTGAGCGTCGGCGAGAACGTCGAGGCTCCCCTGCGATTCAGGGGCGTGCCCTCCGCCGAACGCCGCCAGCGGGCGCAGGAGCTGCTCGCGACGGTGCGGCTCGACGGCGCAGTGGATCGACGACCCCACGAACTGTCCGGAGGCCAACGCCAACGCGTCGCCCTCGCGCGCGCACTCGCCCAGAACGCGCGCCTGCTGCTCATGGACGAACCATTCGCCGCCCTCGACGCCATGACGCGCGACCTGCTCCACGGGGAACTTAGCGACGTGTGGCATCGCGACGGCATGGCCGTCATCTTCGTCACCCACAACGTGCGTGAAGCAGTGCGTCTCGGCCAACGTGTCGTCCTGCTCTCTTCGCGCCCGGGACGCGTCAGCCAGACGTGGGACGTCGACCTGCCACAGCCGCGTGCCATCGAGGACGCAGGCGTCGGTGAGCTGTCCCGCGAGATCACCTCGCGCCTGCGAGAGGAGATCAGTCGTCATGCCCACGCCTGAGTTCGACATGCGCGAGGAGGATCCGTTCGAGGCCAGTGCCCGACGGCACCGCTCGCCCGGCCCCACGAGATCGATGATCAGTGACGACGACGTCACCTCCGGACTAGACGCGCTCGAACAGGCTCAGGCGCAGCGCCGACGCCGCGTCGACCCGCTGTCCGTGCTAGCGCCGCTGGGTGCGCTCGCGATCGTGGTCCTCGCCTGGCAGGTTCTCGTGTGGGCACACGTCAAACCGGCCTGGGTGCTCCCTCCGGTCACCGACATCGCTCGGGCCCTGTGGACCTCCCTCACCTCGGGGGAGGCGCTCGACGCGATCTGGGTCAGCCTGCGACGCGGCGCGGTGGGCTTCGCGCTCTCCCTCGTTCTCGGCACGACACTCGGGCTCGTCGTCGGCCGCGCGAGACTGGCGCGGCGCGCCTTCCGACCGCTGCTCGCAGCGATGCAGTCCCTGCCGTCGGTCGCGTGGGTGCCCTTCGCCGTCATGATGTTCTACCTCAGCGACACGACGATGTACGCCGTGATCCTGCTGTCCGCAGTGCCCTCGATCGCCATGGGATTGATCGGCGGGTTGGATCAGGTCCCGCCTCTGTTCGAACGAGCCGGCCGGGCCCTCGGAGCGAGTCGCACGCAACTCGTGCGTCACGTCCTCCTGCCGGCGGCCATGCCGACCTATCTCGGCGGCATCAAGCAGGGCTGGGCGTTCGCCTGGCGTTCCCTCATGGCCGCCGAGCTCATCGTGCAGTCGCCCAAGCTCGGATTCGGTCTCGGTTCGATGCTCAACCAGGGGCAGGCGAACTCGGACATGCCAGCCGTGATGGCCGCGATCGTTCTCGTGCTCGTCGTCGGGTTGGCCGTGGAGGTGCTGCTCTTCGGCCCGATCGAGCGGCGCATGCTGCACCGTCGGGGCCTCGCGCCGTCGTAGGGCTGACCTGCGGCGAGCCGGGACGCTCCGGTCTCGGGCGACGACGGCTCCTCGCGCGTCACGATAGACTCAGGGGCGATGCGCAGGCACGACGCCTGCGCATTCGTCACCTCACGGCTCGTGCCGCGGGCGACGGGTGCACGGCACGGCGACAACTCCAGGAGGCGCGAGTGAGCAACTCGGAACAGACGATCATCGACACGATTCTGCCGAAGCTCGAACCACTGGGTCTCCTCGTCGAGGACGTCACCGTCGTGCCTGCCGGCAAGCGCCGCCTCGTGCGCGTGCTCGTCGACCGCGACGTCGCCCTCGAGACGGCGGTCGAGGAATCGATCGAGCCCGTCACGCTCGACGAGGTCACGGACGCCACGCGCGTCATCGACGCAGAACTCGAGGCGAGCGACGTCATGGGCGAACAGCCCTACGTCCTCGAGGTCAGCTCACCCGGCACCGACCGTCCGCTGACGCTGCCGCGCCACTTCGCGCGCAACGTCGGCCGCCTCGTCACCGTCACCCTCGACGACGAGTCGAAGGTCGCCGGTCGCATCACCCGCGCCGACGCCCAGACGGTGGAGGTGACGCCCGAGCAGGGCGGCAAGAAGGCGGGGGCGGCCGTTGACGCCGAGCCCGCCCGACTCAATTACACATCGATCACCGGCGCCAAGGTGCAGGTGGAATTCACGCGCGGCGACGACGCCGACGCCGTGGGAGAGGACGTCTGATGGACATCGACATGGCTGCACTGCGCGCCCTGGAGCGGGAGCGCGAGATTCCGATGGACGTCATCGTCCCCGCCATCGAGCAGGCGCTGCTGCTCGCGTACCAGAAGGAGGAGGGCTCCTACCGCCGGGCGCGCGTCGAGCTCGACCGCCGCACGGGTCATGTCGTCGTGTGGGCGCGCGAGGACGGCGAGAAGCAGGAGGACGGCACCTGGAGCGAGCCCGGCCCCGAGTTCGACGACACCCCCAAGAACTTCGGGCGCGTCGCCGCGGGTACGGCCCGTCAGGTCATCATGCAGCGCATGCGTGACGTCGAGGACGAGGCCATCCTCGGTGACTTCATCGGCAAGGAAGGCGACATCGTCTCCGGCACGATCCAGCAGAGCCTCGACTCGCGGTTCGTCAAGGTCGACTTCGGCACCGTGGAGGGCATCCTGCCGACTGCGGAGCAGGTGCCAGGGGAGACCTACCGTCACGGCGAGCGTCTGCGCTGCTACGTCGTGTCCGTGCGCCGCGGCCCGAAGGGCCCGCAGATCTCGCTGTCGCGCACCCACCCCAACCTCGTGCGCAAGCTGTTCGCGATGGAGGTGCCCGAGATCGCCGACGGTAGCGTCGAGATCGCCGCGCTCGCGCGCGAGGCGGGTCACCGCACCAAGATCGCGGTGCACGCCACGAAGCCCGGCATCAACGCCAAGGGCGCCTGTATCGGCCCGATGGGTCAGCGCGTGCGCGCCGTCATGAGCGAGCTGCAGGGCGAGAAGATCGACATCGTCGACTACTCGCGCCAGCCCGATGAGTTCATCGCCGCGGCGCTGTCGCCGTCGCGCGTCGAGTCGGTCGAGGTCGTCGACCCGAAGGCCCGAGCCGCCCGCGTCGTCGTGCCCGACTTCCAGCTCAGCCTCGCCATCGGCAAGGAGGGCCAGAACGCCCGTCTCGCGGCGAAGCTGACGGGGTGGCGCATCGACATCCGGCCCGACACCGCGCTCGCCGACGGCGGGCGTGACGACGAGTCGGCCCGCTGAGCGCGCGCCCTCAGACGTCTCGCGCGCACCCCGGCCATCGAGCGTGGCCGGGGTGCGCGCATTTCGTCGCGGAGCTGTGCGGGGGTAGGGTAGGTCTTGAACGGTGACAGATGTGAAGGTGGGGTGCGTGTGAACGTGCCGATCCCGAACGTCGAGCTCTCCCGGCCCGCAGAACCGCAGCGAACCTGCATCGGGTGCCGGGGCAAGGGCGGCCGTTCCGTTTTGCTGCGCATCGCAGTGAGCGAGGACGGCGCCACCCTGGTGCTCGACTCGCGCAAGGCGATGCCCGGTCGAGGAGCCTGGCTCCACGCCGACACGACGTGCCTCGAACAGGCCACCAAGCGTCGGGCATGGGCACGAGCACTTCGTCTGCACACCGCGGTCCACACCGCGACGCTGCAGGAACACGTGGCGGCCGAGATCGCCCGCCTGCCGTCGCCCGACGGCGAACACACCATGACCGAAAGCGGGTTTGACGCGATGAGCAACCGATGAGTTCTCACCGATGAACACCTACCCCTCGGCGGTCGGCTGATCCTCCGGGCAAGCAATTGCTCGAAGCCTTGGCCGCCCGTCACCATCTGACAGGAGAAACGTGGCCAAGGTTCGAGTCCACGAGCTCGCCAAGGAGCTCGGAGTCGAGAGCAAGGAACTGCTCGCGCACCTCAAGGCGCAGGGCGAGTTCGTGAAGTCCGCCAGTTCGACGATCGAAGCGCCCGTCGTGCGCAAGATCAAGGAGAACCCCCCGAAGCCGACGAAGGCCGGTGGCGACGCCGCCGACGTGCCGTCGAGCTCCCCGAAGCCGGCTGGCGGTTCGTCCGCCAAGCCCGGCGCCCCCAAGCCGGGCCCGAAGGCGCCTGCTCCCAAGGCTGCCCCGGCCGATGCCGCACCCGCGGCGCCGTCGAAGCCGGCCGAGAGCGCCACCCCGAAGCCTGCGGCCAAGACCGAGTCGGACGCTGCCCCGGCAGCACCCGCCGCGG
>NZ_AEIQ01000060.1:0-1878 GCF_000152185.1 Dermacoccus sp. Ellin185
TATTCCCTATTGAGGATATTTACTGGACTGAATTAGTTGCCAGCTATGATCCATATAATATTGAGATAAAGCCAAGGCCAATATCTAAGTAACTAGATAAGAGGAATCGATTTTCCCTTAATTTTCTGGCGTCCACTGCATGTTATGCCGCGTTCGCCAGGCTTGCTGTACCATGTGCGCTGATTCTTGCGCTCAATACGTTGCAGGTTGCTTTCAATCTGTTTGTGGTATTCAGCCAGCACTGTAAGGTCTATCGGATTTAGTGCGCTTTCTACTCGTGATTTCGGTTTGCGATTCAGCGACAGAATAGGGCGGTTAACTGGTTTTGCGCTTACCCCAACCAACAGGGGATTTGCTGCTTTCCATTGAGCCTGTTTCTCTGCGCGACGTTCGCGGCGGCGTGTTTGTGCATCCATCTGGATTCTCCTGTCAGTTAGCTTTGGTGGTGTGTGGCAGTTGTAGTCCTGAACGAAAACCCCCCGCGATTGGCACATTGGCAGCTAATCCGGAATCGCACTTACGGCCAATGCTTCGTTTCGTATCACACACCCCAAAGCCTTCTGCTTTGAATGCTGCCCTTCTTCAGGGCTTAATTTTTAAGAGCGTCACCTTCATGGTGGTCAGTGCGTCCTGCTGATGTGCTCAGTATCACCGCCAGTGGTATTTATGTCAACACCGCCAGAGATAATTTATCACCGCAGATGGTTATCTGTATGTTTTTTATATGAATTTATTTTTTGCAGGGGGGCATTGTTTGGTAGGTGAGAGATCTGAATTGCTATGTTTAGTGAGTTGTATCTATTTATTTTTCAATAAATACAATTGGTTATGTGTTTTGGGGGCGATCGTGAGGCAAAGAAAACCCGGCGCTGAGGCCGGGTTATTCTTGTTCTCTGGTCAAATTATATAGTTGGAAAACAAGGATGCATATATGAATGAACGATGCAGAGGCAATGCCGATGGCGATAGTGGGTATCATGTAGCCGCTTATGCTGGAAAGAAGCAATAACCCGCAGAAAAACAAAGCTCCAAGCTCAACAAAACTAAGGGCATAGACAATAACTACCGATGTCATATACCCATACTCTCTAATCTTGGCCAGTCGGCGCGTTCTGCTTCCGATTAGAAACGTCAAGGCAGCAATCAGGATTGCAATCATGGTTCCTGCATATGATGACAATGTCGCCCCAAGACCATCTCTATGAGCTGAAAAAGAAACACCAGGAATGTAGTGGCGGAAAAGGAGATAGCAAATGCTTACGATAACGTAAGGAATTATTACTATGTAAACACCAGGCATGATTCTGTTCCGCATAATTACTCCTGATAATTAATCCTTAACTTTGCCCACCTGCCTTTTAAAACATTCCAGTATATCACTTTTCATTCTTGCGTAGCAATATGCCATCTCTTCAGCTATCTCAGCATTGGTGACCTTGTTCAGAGGCGCTGAGAGATGGCCTTTTTCTGATAGATAATGTTCTGTTAAAATATCTCCGGCCTCATCTTTTGCCCGCAGGCTAATGTCTGAAAATTGAGGTGACGGGTTAAAAATAATATCCTTGGCAACCTTTTTTATATCCCTTTTAAATTTTGGCTTAATGACTATATCCAATGAGTCAAAAAGCTCCCCTTCAATATCTGTTGCCCCTAAGACCTTTAATATATCGCCAAATACAGGTAGCTTGGCTTCTACCTTCACCGTTGTTCGGCCGATGAAATGCATATGCATAACATCGTCTTTGGTGGTTCCCCTCATCAGTGGCTCTATCTGAACGCGCTCTCCACTGCTTAATGACATTCCTTTCCCGATTAAAAAATCTGTCAGATCGGATGTGGTCGGCCCGAAAACAGTTCTGGCAAAACCAATGGTGTCGC
>NZ_AEIQ01000059.1:0-771 GCF_000152185.1 Dermacoccus sp. Ellin185
CGGATGTTGGCTTAGAAGCAGCCATCATTTAAAGAAAGCGTAATAGCTCACTGGTCGAGTCGGCCTGCGCGGAAGATGTAACGGGGCTAAACCATGCACCGAAGCTGCGGCAGCGACACTATGTGTTGTTGGGTAGGGGAGCGTTCTGTAAGCCTGTGAAGGTGTGCTGTGAGGCATGCTGGAGGTATCAGAAGTGCGAATGCTGACATAAGTAACGATAAAGCGGGTGAAAAGCCCGCTCGCCGGAAGACCAAGGGTTCCTGTCCAACGTTAATCGGGGCAGGGTGAGTCGACCCCTAAGGCGAGGCCGAAAGGCGTAGTCGATGGGAAACAGGTTAATATTCCTGTACTTGGTGTTACTGCGAAGGGGGGACGGAGAAGGCTATGTTGGCCGGGCGACGGTTGTCCCGGTTTAAGCGTGTAGGCTGGTTTTCCAGGCAAATCCGGAAAATCAAGGCTGAGGCGTGATGACGAGGCACTACGGTGCTGAAGCAACAAATGCCCTGCTTCCAGGAAAAGCCTCTAAGCATCAGGTAACATCAAATCGTACCCCAAACCGACACAGGTGGTCAGGTAGAGAATACCAAGGCGCTTGAGAGAACTCGGGTGAAGGAACTAGGCAAAATGGTGCCGTAACTTCGGGAGAAGGCACGCTGATATGTAGGTGAAGCGACTTGCTCGTGGAGCTGAAATCAGTCGAAGATACCAGCTGGCTGCAACTGTTTATTAAAAACACAGCACTGTGCAAACACGAAAGTGGACGTATACGGT
>NZ_AEIQ01000058.1:0-8400 GCF_000152185.1 Dermacoccus sp. Ellin185
GGGGGGGCCCGAGGGCGGCAGCGCTCGTCAGCGCGAGCGTGGCGTGCCCACTGGGCAGCGTCGCGACCTCAGGCGTGAGCACCCGGGCGAGCAGCAACTTGGCCGCCTGCGTGCTCAGATTGGCGCCGGCGATGACGAGCAGAGCGGCGGCGGCGCGCGGGGGCGTCACAGCCCATGCGCCGCCGCGGCGCAGCAGCGAAACCGGGAGCGCCACGACCGCCACGACAGCGACCACGAGCGCCCCGCGCGGTACCCACCCGACGCAGGCCGCGATCGTCTCGAACGTGCGGCCCGTACCACTCAACGCGTGCATGCCGTCCCGGGCCCTGCTGACCCCGCCCGGGAGATCACGCGCCATCGCCACGATGCCGACCACGACGGCTGCGAGCAGCATCATGAACGCGGCCGGCACGAAGCGCCGACCCCACGACCGCACCGCGTCGCGCGGCACACGGGCCACCATGGTCTGCTCGAGACCTCAGCCGACGGCGTCGTCGGCGGCGGCGCTGATCCACGCCAGCGTGAGCGCCGCCGTCACGGCGATGCTCACCAGGGGGACGAACGCCAAGACGAG
The DNA here is from genome assembly GCF_000152185.1 of Dermacoccus sp. Ellin185. Lineage (NCBI taxonomy): Bacteria > Bacillati > Actinomycetota > Actinomycetes > Micrococcales > Dermacoccaceae > Dermacoccus > Dermacoccus sp. Ellin185. The sequence goes on from NZ_AEIQ01000058.1 coordinate 575, forward strand.
CGAGACGTCGTGATCGAGCGGACGCACCCCGAGCGCGACGAAGATGAGGCCGACGCCGATGCTGCCCGCCAGGCTGAGCACGGGTCGCACCGCGTACGACGTGTCGCGCGGATGACGGCCGTGCTGGACGCGCTGCACGACGCCCAGCGCGATCGCGGCGAGGAACGTGGTCAGCAGAAAGGCCGCGATGACGTCGGCGGGCCGGTGCCAGTGTCCGACGAGCGTGCCCGCGCCGACGAACGTCACCCCGAAGCCGGCGAACGGCAGCAGCCATCGCCTGGCGCCCACGGGCGCGACGATGAGGGCAGCCGTGGCGATGCTCATCGCCACCGTCGAGTGCCCACTTGGCAACGAGTTCGACCACCAGTGTGGTTGCGTGGGCCAATAGGCCTTGAACAGCTGCGTCGTCACGTTCGCCACAGAGACGACGCAGACGGCCGCCGCCGCGAGAGCGAAACGGCGTCGCACGAGTGCGATCACGACGAACGCGAGCAGGAACGCGCCTGTGCTCGCGATCGTGATGTACGTCAGGGTGTCGACGATGTGCGCCCAGGCTCGCGCGCTGGAACCGGTGCTCAGGCGCGCGCGTTCGTCCCACATCTGGCCGCGTGCCGTTCGCGTGAACACCCACAGCACCAAAAGGAACCCGGTGAGCGATACGAGCGCCATGGTCGTCACCGAGCAGACGAGACGACGCACGGACTCCGGGATGTCGCCGGCCGGCTCGGCGTCGTCGCCAGCGCGTGTCGCGCCCACGAGGTCATCGGCGCTCATCGCGCACCACCGCCGGGGCGTGCCGACCTGCCGGGCCGATCGTCGTGACCGCGTCGAGGACCACCGGGATGCGACGACGGCGCAGCCGTGCGGGCTGCGCCGTCGTCGTGCGTGAGCTCAGGAGGCATCATGCCGTCACCTTCGAACTCACTCCCACTCGATGGTGCCCGGCGGCTTGCTCGTCACGTCGAGCACGACGCGGTTGACGTCGGCGACCTCGTTCGTGATGCGGTTCGAGATCTTGGCGAGCACGTCGTAGGGCAGGCGCGTCCAGTCGGCCGTCATCGCGTCCTCGCTCGATACGGGGCGCAGGACGATGGGGTGACCGTACGTACGGCCGTCGCCCTGCACGCCGACTGAGCGCACGTCGGCGAGCAACACGACGGGGCACTGCCAGATGTCGCGGTCGAGACCGGCGGCCGTCAGTTCTTCGCGGGCGATGAGGTCGGCAGCGCGCAGGATCTCGAGGCGCTCGGCCGTCACCTCGCCGATGATGCGGATGCCGAGGCCGGGGCCCGGGAACGGCTGGCGCCACACGATCGCCTCGGGCACACCGAGCTCGAGACCGACCTGACGCACCTCGTCCTTGAACAGCGAACGCAGCGGCTCGACGAGCGTGAACTGCAGGTCGTCGGGCAGGCCGCCGACGTTGTGGTGGCTCTTGATGTTGGCCGCGCCCGTGCCGCCGCCGGATTCGACGACATCGGGGTACAGCGTGCCCTGGACGAGGAACTCGACGGGGTGCTCGCTGCTCGACTCAGCGCCGACGATGTCGCGCGCGGCCTGTTCGAAGACGCGGATGAACTCGCGACCGATGATCTTGCGCTTCGTCTCCGGGTCGCTCTGACCCGCGAGCGCGTCGAGGAACTGCTGCGACGCATCGACGACGACGAGGTCGACGCCGGTGGCGGCGACGAAGTCCTCCTTGACCTGCTCGGCCTCACCGGCGCGCAGCAGGCCGTGGTCGACGAAGACGCACGTCAGTCGGTCGCCGATCGCCTTCTGCACCATCGCCGCGGCGACCGAGGAGTCGACACCACCGGAGAGGCCACAGATCGCGCGGCCCTCACCGATCTGCTCCCGCACCTGCTCGACGAGCTCCTCGGCCATGTTGGCGGCCGTCCACGTCGCCTCGAGGCCGGCGCCCTTGAGCAGGAAGTTACGAAGCACCTCCTGGCCATGGGCGGAGTGCAACACCTCGGGGTGCCACTGGACGCCGAACAGCTTGCGCGCCGGATCCTCGAACGCCGCGACGGGCGCGCCGGGTGTGCGGGCACACACCGTCATGCCCGCGGGAGCCTCGGTCACGCCGTCACCGTGCGACATCCACACGTTCTGCTCGGCGGGCTGCCCCGCGAACAGGACGGACTCGGTGTGCGTGATCGTCGCCGTCGTGTTGCCGTACTCACGACCACCCGTGTGGCCGACGGTGCCGCCCAGAGCGTCAGCCATCGCCTGGAAGCCGTAGCAGATGCCGAACACGGGCACGCCGGCCTCGAGCAGCGCGACGTCGAGCGACGGCGCCCCCTCGGCGTACACCGACGACGGCCCGCCCGACAGCACGATGGCCGCGGGCTCCTTGGCCAGCATCTCGGCGGCACTCATCGTGTGCGGCACGACCTCGGAGTAGAGGGCGCACTCACGCACGCGTCGCGCGATCAGCTGCGCGTACTGCGCGCCGAAGTCGACGACGAGAACGGGATGATCCTGCAGATTTTCGGTCACGTCACTCATCCTATCGGCCGGGGCGACAACCCCGGAATCACGCGGTTATCGGACGCTGCCAGCCGCTCAGCGGGTGGGGAGTGCCTCGAGATCGCGCTCGACCTCACCGCTGATGCGGCGCTCCACCCAGAAGGACAGGAACGGGACGCAGCCGGCCAGGATGACGAGCACCATCTTGCCGATCCCCCAGCGCATGGCGAAACCCAGATTCGCCGTCGCGGCGACATAGACGAGGAAGAGCAGACCATGCGGTTGCGGCCACCAGTCGAGGGCGTGGTTGTCGAAACCGTAGTGCAGCACCATCTCGAGCACGAGAACGAGCAGGCCGATACCGACGATGAACGCGGCGACCTTGAAGAACTTGAGGGCAGAGCGAGCCTTGAGTGCGTCGATGCGCACCACGGGGCGGCCGGGGGTGGGAGCAGGCTTGGTCACGGCGTTTCCTTTCGTGTCGCCGGGCGCATCGCGCCCTGTTCGGCGAGGGTTTCGGGAGCCGACGACGCCCGGGCGGCACCGTCGTCGGGCTGGTCGAGATCGTCAGCGGCGTCGCCCTCGCTGCGTGCGGCGCGCACGTCGGGCGCATCTGTTGCCTGCGGCCCGTCGGAGATCGCGGCTTCGGCGGCCGCCCGGTCGTCGAGGTATTCCTCATGCAGGATTCGCAGCCACATGAAGACGGCGAAGATCGCGAAGATCCACCACTGCCACGCATAGGCCGCGTTGCGCAGATCGACCTTCGTGGCCTTCGGCACCGGCGGCGGAATGTGCTGCACGACAGCGGTTCCCGACTGCGGCGCCGCGGCCGGCGCCTGCTTCGTCGAGAAGACGAAGCCGTTGTAGACCTTGCCGCCCCACTCGTTGAGCAGCCGGCCCATGTCGATCGTGCCGATCTGACCCTCGGGAAGTTCACCGAGCGTCGAGACCGATTCACCGGGCGCGAGCGCGCCCTCGATCGTGACCGTGCCTGACGTCGGCGCGGGCAGCTTCGTCGTCTGCGTGACGAACCCGCGCACCACCGGGATGCGCGCGCCCGTCGTGTCGACGACGAGCGGTGTCATGAGCCAGTAGCCGTTCTTGCCGTCGAGTACGCGGCCGGCGACCAGTTCGGTCTTCGCGGCGTCATAGTGGCCGGTCGCACGAATCGGCTGCAAGGAGCGCCCGTTGTCGAACGTCGTCTGCGGTTTCAGGACGTCGTCGAGTGGTTCCACAGCGCGCCCGTTGCTCTCCTCGAGGACCTGCTGGTTGGCCCTGTTGTGGGCCGTCTGCCACTGCCAGTTGCCCAACCAGACGAAGGCTGCCGTCAGAACGAGCATGACGACGAACAACCGCAGGAGGCGGGGTTTCATCGCGGTTCGCAGCACCGACTCAGCCTACGGGGTCGAACTGAACGTTGCCTCAGACGGGTCGCTCTGCATTGTGGAGCGTCATGGCGTCACGTCGACGGCGCCCCTTTCACCACCGGCAAGCCCACCGATGCGCGGCATTCCGACGTCGACGACCTGCCCGGGCACACGACCCGGCGCCATGTCGAGCCTGACGTACTCCTCACCCGGCGCTGGGCGCTCGTCCCGCTCCCCCTTGGCCGGCCACGCACTCATCGCACGTTCGGCCTGGGCGGTGATCGTCAGCGAAGGATTGACGCCAAGGTTCGCGGAGACAGCCGAACCGTCGACGATCGACAGAGTCGGGTAGCCGTGGACGCGGTGATACGCGTCGATGACGCCCGTGCCCGGCCCGTCGCTGATCGGTGCGCCGCCGAGGAAGTGCGCCGTCATCGGCACCTCGAACAGCTCGTTCCATGTGCCGCCCGGCACCGCGGTGCCCTTGACGGCCTTCTGCAGCTCGCTCGCCATCGCGTGAATCGCCTTGTGCCCGCCAGGAATCCACGACGGATTGGGTTCGCCGTGGCCCTGCGCGGACGTCAGCTTCCACCCGCGGCGCGTGCGCTGCGGTGAGACGTCGATCGAGTTGTCGAGCGTCTGCATGACGAGGGCGATGACGGTGCGCTCACTCCAGCCGCGCGGTACGACGGTCTTGAGCAGCGTGCCCGGGCGCTTGACGAACTCGCGCGCGAAGGCACGCGTGCGGCTCGGCACGTCGCCGGGGATGAGCAGGGTGGAGAAGAAGCCCATCGCGTTCGAGCCCTTGCCGTAACGGCAGTTCTCGACGTGCGTCGTGGCGTCGACGTGGAAGCTCGAGGTGATGGCGACGCCCTTCGTCAGGTCCGCGCCGCGCGGTACGTCGACGAGGGCCGCACCACCGAGTTCTTCGGAGTTGGTACGCGTCAGCTTGCCCAGCCGCGGCGACAGGTGCCGCAGGCGCCCCTCGGCCCGCAGCGTGTGCAGCAACGACTGCGTCCCCCACGTCCCGGCGGCGAGGACGACGTGGCGGGCCGTCATCGTCCGGCGATCCCGGCGCAGCCACGCGCCGGTGCGCTCACTCGTCACGCGCCAGCCGCCTTCGCCGTGCTCACCGATCGGTTCGAGATCGACGACGGTGCGCATCGCCTCGATGCGTGCGCCGGCCCGTTCGGCGAGGGGCAGGTAGTTCTTGAGCAGCGTGTTCTTCGCGCCGACGCGGCAGCCGACCATGCAGTTGCCGCACTCGGTGCAGCCGGTGCGCGCCGGGCCCTCGCCCCCGAAGTAGGGGTCGTCGACGCGCCCGCCGGCGCGTCCGAAGTACACGCCGACCGGCGTCTTGCGGAACGTGTTCTCGACGCCGAGGCTGCGGGCTGCGTCGCGCATGACGTTCTCGACGACGCCCTCGCACGGGTTGGCCTCGACGACGCCGAGCATCTTCTTCGCCACGGTGTAGTGCGGCGCGAGTTCTTCCTGCCAGTCGGTGATGTGCGCCCACTGCGGGTCGTCGAAGAACGTCTTCGGCGGCACGTAGAGCGTGTTCGCGTAGTTGAGGCTGCCGCCGCCCACGCCCGCGCCGGCGAGGATGACGGCGTGCGGCAGCTTGTGGATGCGCTGTACGCCGAAGCACTTGAGCTTGGGCGCCCAGACGTAGTTGCGCACGTCCCAGCTCGTCTTGGCGAACTCGTCGTCACGCCGCCGCGGGCCGGCTTCGAGCACGACGACGTCATAGCCCTTCTCAGCCAACCGCAGCGCCGCGACCGAGCCGCCGAAGCCGGAGCCGATGACGGCGACGTCGACGTCCATCGCCTGATCGCGCGAGGTGGTGTTCATGACAGGCCCGCCTTCTTCATGACGCGCAGACCCGTGCTCAGGGCGCGGGCGAACTGTCGCTGCGACACGCCCTTCGGCACGCCGAAGCCCTGCAACCGCTGCACGCTGACGTTCTGGATGTCGGTGTACTTCGTGATGCCCTCCGCGCCGTGACGCCGCCCGAGGCCGGAGGCCTTCATGCCGCCCATCGGCGCGCCGTTGCTCGCGTAAGCGGCCGCGTAGCCCTCGTTGACGTTGACGGTTCCGGTGCGGATGCGGGCGGCAATGGCGCGCCCGCGCGCGACGTCCTTCGTCCATACGGAGGCGTTGAGGCCGAAGTCTGTGTCGTTGGCGAGGGCGACGGCCTCGTCATCGCTGCTCACCCGGTACACGCTGACGACGGGCCCGAATGTCTCCTCGTCGCGGCACAGCATGCCGTCCGCGACGCCGTCGAGGACGGTCGGTTCGTAGCAGTACGGGCCGATGTCGGGGCGAGCCTTGGCTCCGGCCAGCACCGTCGCGCCCTTCGCGACGGCGTCGTCGACGTGCTGCGTGACGCGTTCGAGCTGGTCGGCCGAGATGAGGCTGCCCATGTCGTAGCCCCAGTCGAGCGCCACGCCGATCTTCATCGCTGCGACGCGTTCGAGGAAGCGTCGCAGGAACTCGTCGGCGATCTTCTCGTGCACGACGAGACGCTCGATCGAGATGCACAGCTGGCCCGCGCTCGCGAAGACGGCGCGCTGCGCGCACTCGGCGGCGCGCGTCAGGTCGGCGTCATCGGCGATGTACATGGCGTTCTTGCCACCGAGTTCAAGCGACGCGCTCTTGAGCCGCTCCCCCGCGTCGCGCGCGACGATGCGGCCCGTCTTCGTCGAACCGGTGAACATCACCGAGTCCGCGTGCTCGAGCACCGCCCCGCCGACGTTCGGCCCGTCGCCGAGGACGACCTGGAGCAGCCCCTCGGGCAGGCCCGCCTCGTCGCACAGTTCGACGGCGCGCAGGCACGTGAAGCTCGACTTCTCGTCCGGGCGCAGGACGACGGCGTTGCCCGCCGCGAGCGCCGGCAGCGCGTCCGTGATCGACATCGACAGCGGGTAGTTCCATGGCGCGACGATGCCGACGACGCCCTTCGGCAGATAATGCGTGCGCGCCTGCGTCAGCACCGGGAGCGCGCCGAGGGCTTTGCGCTCGGCGAGATAGCTCGGCGCCTTCTTGGCGTAGTGACGGCACACGCCCGCGGTGTCGAGCACCTCCTCGAACGCCTGGATGCGCGCCTTGCCCGACTCGATCTGGATGAGGTCGAGCAACTCGTCCTGGCGATCGAGCACGAGGTCGTGCAGCCTCGTGAGGAACTCGACGCGTTCGCGGACGTCGCGCTGTGCCCATTCCTGCTGCGCTGCGCGCGCCCGTTCGTAGGCGGTGACGACGTCGTCGGGCGTCGACGTGGGCAGCGCGCCGATCGTCTCCCCCGTCAGCGGCGTCATGCGTTCCTGCGCCGGGCCGCTCGCGACGACGCGGGCGCTCATGCGTCGGACGGTCGCCTCGTCGAGAGCGAGCGGACGCTGCGGGCGAGGCTGGGTGTGCAGTGAAGGCGTCATCCCCCCACTGTAGATGTGACCTCCGACACCGTGGTTACTTTCGCGTACACCGTGCACATGGCGGGCGCCGTCGTGCGCTCTGCCGACGCGATGCGTCCCTCGACGCAGCACGCCCCCGCTCTTCGAAAGAGCGAGGGCGTGCCGGGTGGGGTGCGGGTCAGCTGCGCTGGTAGGGCGCGACGACGAGTTCGACGCGCTGGAACTCCTTGAGGTCGGAGTAACCGGTCGTCGCCATCGCGCGCTTGAGGGCGCCCATGATGTTGGTCGTGCCTTCGGCGCTCTGGCCGGGGCCGTCGAGGATCTGCTCGAGCGAACCGACGGTGCCGACCTCGACGCGCTCACCGCGCGGCAGCTGGCTGTGGTGCGCCTCGGGTCCCCAGTGGAACCCGCGGCCCGGCGCCTCCTCGGCACGCGCGAGGGCTGCGCCGAGCATGACGGCGTCAGCGCCGCACGCGACGGCCTTGACGATGTCGCCGGATGTGCCGACGCCGCCGTCCGCGATGACGTGGACGTATCGTCCGCCCGACTCGTCGAGGTAGTCGCGGCGCGCCGCCGCGACGTC